>JAFDAT010000477.1 GCA_019313725.1 Deltaproteobacteria bacterium | reverse complement strand
ACACGCCTCAGCGCTACATGGAGATCAACCGGGACAAGGTGCTCAAGGCGGGGATCTCCCTGAATGACATCTACCAGACGGTGGGTGCCTTTCTGGGCGGGGCCTATGTGAACGATTTCAACCGTTTCGGACGGCTGTACAAGGCCTATGTGCAGGCTGAGCCGGAGTACCGCCTCAAGCCGGAGCAGATCGATCTTTTTTACATCAAAAACAACCAGGGGACCCGTGTCCCCCTGTCGGCTTTCGTCACCATCAGGGATATTGCAGGCCCGGACTACACCAACCGTTTCAACCTGAACCGTTCCATCGAGCTGACCGGCGGCCCGGCGCCCGGCTACTCGTCGACCCAGGCGATGGCAGCTCTCGAGCGGGTTGCCGCCGAGGTGTTGCCGGGTGATATGGACTATGAATGGAGCAACATGTCCTACCAGGAAAAGCAGTCTGCCGGCACCGGATCCGTCGTATTTGTCTTTTCGCTGCTATTCGTGTTTCTCATTCTGGCCGCACAGTACGAAAGCTGGTCCCTGCCGTTCAGCATCCTGCTGGGCACGCCTTTTGCCATACTGGGTGCATTCCTGGCGCTTTTTTTCGCACGCAAATACAGCCCGAGCTACGAGCTGAACGTTTTTGCCCAGATCTCGCTGGTGATGCTGATCGCCATGGCGGCCAAGAACGCGATCTTGATCATCGAGTTTGCCAAACTGGAATTTGACAAGGGGCTTTCCCTTTTCGATGCAGCCGTCAAGTCGGCCAGATTGCGCTTTCGGCCCATTCTGATGACGGCGTTTTCATTCATTCTGGGGATTATGCCCCTGGTGATCGCTTCCGGCGCCGGTTCAGAAGCCCGGGTGGTGATGGGTATGGCCCTTTTGGGCGGCATGACCCTGGCCACGGTGCTGGGGCTCTTTTTCTATCCCATGTTGTATGTCTTCATCGGCAAGATCGGACGATACGAAAAGAAACGGCGAGTGCAATCCGCAGATGTAATGGCTTCGGGACAAAAAGAAAAAGGATTCGAGGATTCAAGGGGTCAAGGGGCCAAGTGAAAGCAAGCGGATTAGCACGAAAGGCATAATCTTTTGAGTATGATTTAAAGGATGATTCTTAGGCAGGACTTGTTTACACTGATTTTGCGCGGTGGTTTTCACTCGAATCCTTGAACCCTCGACCCCTTGGACCCTTATTGGTTTTAGGAAAAATACTATGGTGAGAGTAGTACTACTGTTGATGACCTTGCTGTTATCGGGTTGCATGATGGGGCCGGATTTTAAAAAACCGGACCTCAGCCCGCCGGAGACGTTTCGATTCGCCGAGAGTCCGGCGGAAATAGCAGAAGCGGTGAACCTGAAATGGTGGGAGCTGTTCAGTGACCCCATCCTGGCATCTCTGGTACATACGGCCCTGCAGAACAATCTGGATGTCAGGCTTGCCGTGAGCCGCATCGAAGAAGCACGTGCCACGCTGGGGTTTACAAAAGCCGACCTCTATCCCATGTTGAATGTCGAAGGCGGTGCGCAAATGGGGAATTTTATCGGCATGGGACGTTCGGATTCCACCGATAAAGGCGCCTACATTGCCCCAACCTTGAGCTGGGAGATCGATTTCTGGGGCAAGTATCGCCGCTCCACAGAGTCGGCCAAGGCGGCCTTGCTGGCCTCCGACTACTCCCTGCGGACGATCCAGATCAGCTTGATATCCGAAGTTGTCAGTACCTACCACCTGCTGCTGGATTTCCGCCAGCGGCTGGCGCTTTCCAATCACACGCTCGTTTCGAGGCAGGCAAGCCTGGATATCATCCAGAAGCGTTTTGACAGGGGCATTATTCCGGAAATCGACGTGAACCAGGCCCAGATTCAAAAAGAGGTCGCCGTTGCCGCCATTCCGCAGTACGCGCGGTCCATCGCTAAGACTGAAAATGTTATGAGTATTCTGCTGGGCCAGTACCCGGAAGCCATAAAAACCGGCGAAGCCTTGCACCTGCAGCCGATTCCGCCTGCCATACCCGTTGGCCTGTCGTCGACGATTTTAGAGCGTCGGCCCGATATTTCCGAGGCCCTTTTTCGGCTTCATTCTCAGAACGCCAAAATCGGTGTGGCTGAGGCCATGCGGTTTCCGGCAATTTCCCTGACAGGTCTTTTGGGGGTTGCCAGCGCTGAACTGGGCGGTGTGACCGACAGCGGTGCAATCTGGTCCGCAGGCGCCGGCCTGACGGGGCCGATTTTCAACTGGAACAAAAATATCCGCCGGGTTGACATCGAGGAAGAAAGAACCCGTCAGGCGCTTCTCAACTATGAAACGGTCGTGCTGCAGGCCTACCGGGAAGTGGCGGATGCGCTTATTGAAAGCGGCACCCTGAAGATACAGTTGGCTTCTGTAAAAAGAAAAAACGAGGCGGCTAAAAATGCCAACCGATTGTCCAAACTTCGCTATGACAGGGGTGTAACCAGCTATCTGGAGGTCCTGGACACCGAGCGCACTCTTTTTTCAGTGGGGCTGGAGCTTTCCGAACTGGAACAGCGATACCACAATGCCTATGTAAAGCTGTACAAGGCGCTGGGTGGCGGCTGGCTCTCAAAAGAGGAGATGGCGA
>JAFDAT010000113.1 GCA_019313725.1 Deltaproteobacteria bacterium | reverse complement strand
CCGAATCTGCCTCCATTTTTGCCCTGGTGGTTGCCATTCTGATGTTGTTTCTGGATGTCCCCCTGGACAACCTGTTAAACGGTGCCGCGCTTTTAGGCACGGGCCTCTGCATGGGGTTCGGGGCCATCGGGTCCGGTATCGGGTCCGGATTTCCGGGCGGACAGGCCTGTGCGGGCATTGCCCGGCAGCCCGCCGTAAGCTCGCGGCTGACCACCAACATGCTGATCGGGTCGGCCGTCTGCCAGACACCGGCGATATTCTCGATGGTGGTCTCCCTGATGATGATATTCATGAGTTTTGCTCAGGCGCCTCTTGGGCCCACCTGGGCGGCGCTTATCGGTGCAGGACTGAGCACGGGATTGGCCGCCATTGGCTCCGGCTATGGCGGTGGCCTGGCTGCCGGCGCCAGCTGTGAAGGCATTTCCAGGCAGCCGGAATCAGTGGGCAATGTCACCACCGTCATGCTGGTGGGGCAGGCCGTTGCCCAGACGCCCTCCATATTCGGCCTTTTGGTCAGTTTCATCCTGCTGTTCAAACGTTTTCCGGAATCCTATGAACTCCAGGCCGCCATGGCACTTTTAGGTGCCGGCCTTTGTATGGGATTCGGGGGTATCGGCCCCGGAATAGGCAACGGCATGGCGGCCGAAGGGGCGGTCAGATGGGTGGCCCGTAACGTAAAAAAAGCCGGTGAGCTGATGAGAATCATGCTGGTGGGGCAGGCGGTGTCGCAGTCCACGGCTATTTATGCCATGGTGGTGGCGCTGGTACTCATATTCGTTGTTTAACGTATAACTTAATAGCGGCGCAGCCGCGTGCAATAAATTTTTATGCTTCGTATTAGAATTGAACATAAAAATTTATCAAGGGAGGAACGAAAAATGGCAATTGAAGGTGCAGATATTGTAAAAGCAGCGGCTTTTCTCGGAGCGGGTCTCTCCATGGGCTTGGGCGCCATCGGCCCGGGTGTGGGTGAAGGCATGGTTGCGGCCAAGGCGTGCGAGGCCATTGGCAAAAATCCCAGAGAGGCAGGCCTGTTGACCAGGACCATGCTTGTCGGGCAGGCGGTTTCGGAATCCACCGGCATTTACTCTCTTGTTGTCGCACTGCTGTTGTTGTTTGTTGTTTAACGGTCATGGGTTGATTCGCCATACCGCCGCCGGCGGGAAGCCTTCAGCCTCAAGGATGGAAAAAGGTCATGCAGATTGTCAGCAATGTAGCCCTGATCAGCATCAACGAGACCATGGTGGTCCAGCTGATCTCTTTCTTGATATTTCTCTTTGTCATCAACCGGGTCATGTTTCGCCCTCTGCGTGAATCCATGCACGAACGGGAACGTTACGTCGAAGGCATCCGACTGGACATTCGGGACGCTGAAAAAAAACTTGAGACGATTATAGAACAAACCCGTGACGAAGACGCCGCCGTACGAAAAGTAGGGCTGCAAATGACCGCCGAACTGGAAAAGAGGGGTAACGAGGAAGCCGGCGAAATCATTGCCGCCGCCCGGCAGGAGATTGTTCAGATCGGCGGCAAGGCCCGGCAGGATATCGATGTCCGGATTGCCGAAGCCAGGAAAACGATTGTTGCCGAGGCGGATAAGCTTTCCGTAAATATCATGGAAAAGGTGCTGGATCGGAGACTGGCGTCATGAGCAAACGTATTTTCAACCGTATCTCGGGCCGTCACTGGGTCTTCGCGGCATTAACACTGGTGTTGACCGCCCAGGGGGTTATGGCCGAAGACGGCGCCAATACCTGGCGCCCGGTATACGACGTGGCCCTGCGCTGGATCAACTTCGGGATTCTGGTGTTTATCCTTTTCAAATACGCCCGAAAACCGCTGGTCAATTTTTTCAAAGAAAAAAGTGCGGCTGTCAAAAAAGAGATTCAGGCGATAGAGCACGAAAAAGAAGAGATTCTGGTCAGGGTCGACGAAATTCTCACGGCTCGCGATCAAAGCCAGGAAAAACTTGAAAAGCTTAAGGTGCGCATCATCACTCAGGGCAAAGCTAAAAAGCAGACCCTCATCGACAATGCCCAGAAAGAGAGCAAAATACTGTTGGAGAGTGCCCAACGGAAAATCCAGAACCAGATAATCTCGGCCCAGGCAGATATCCGTGCCGAGATGATCGATCACGCCATCGAGATAGCCCTGCAGAAACTGCCCGCGGAAATCGATGAAAAAGACAACCGGCAGTTCTACGAACATTACCTGGAAAACACCAAAGGCCTTTAATTAACGGCGAAAAGGCAGAGTTTGACAGCCTAATCTTGGACATTATTTATCGTAGAAGTGGGGAATATCGGTTTGTCTCTTACCAGCGGGTAATTCGGGTACATGCCTTTGTCACTGCCTACGTGGCATCCGGGCCAACAACGCACACGGTAGTAGCGCATTTTGGCCTGGGGTGTTTCACCTTTATGTGGATAGTAAACGCCTGCGGCCAATGGAATTTCCCAATCCACCTTTTCCCCGTGCGATTTGGCTGCCTCCGGCGATACCGGAATCGGTGTCTCGGGGGCTGACAGTGTTTTCACAACGGTGACGCAGGTCACCAACAAGACCACGAGAATGATATATTTCAGCTTCGTCATTTTCTCCTCCTTATTTGACAAATTGCGGATACCGGTCAAGCTTAGGACCGCATCCGGACTGGGCAGGCCACCTGGTGGTCACCCGACACTGTTTGCAGCCCCGGGGCCTCAAGGGCACAGCGTTTTTCGGCATACATACATCTCGGGTGGAAGCGACAGCCCGAAGGCGGATCTATGGCATTGGGAATCTCACCTTTGGGAATGGGGTGCTGCCGGCGAAATTTGGGGTCGGGCACGGGCACGGCAGCCAGGAGCGATTCGGTGTAGGGGTGAACCGGGTTCTTGAACACCTCTACCAAGGGTCCGATTTCCAGAATCTGTCCGAGGTACATGATGGCGATGCGGTCGCAAATATATTTGGCTGTGGCTAAGTCGTGGGTAATGAAGAGGTAGGTTAGATCGAACTCCTCTTTCAATTGAGTCATGAGCTTCAGGATCATGGCCCGAACCGAGACATCGGCCATGGCGATGGGTTCGTCCGCCACGACAAATTCCGGCCTGGTGATCAGGGCCCGGGCGATCACCACGCGCTGGCGTTGCCCACCCGATATCTGGTGGGGATATTTACGGGCAAAAAATTCCGCAGGCTGCAGGCCGACCTTCTCCATGATCTCAAGGCAACGGTCCCTTACCGCGCTGTTTTTAAGATCGCTATGAATCTCCAGGGGATGCCCCACTGATTTGCCGATGCTCATTCTGGGGCTGAGAGACGCGAAGGGGTCTTGGAAAATGATCTGCATTTTGGAGCGCAGCTGCCGCATCTTTTCCGGTGGCAGTGCAAAAATGGACTGGCCCTTAAAAAGCACGTCACCCGCCGTGGGATCCTGCAACCTCAGGGCCAGCCTGCCGGTGGTGGTTTTTCCGCAGCCGCTCTCACCTGCAAGGCCAAGCACTTCCCCTTTTCGGATGAAAAAGGAGACGTCATCCATGGCATGCACCACCTTGGGTTTTTTGGTAAATAATTTGGCCAAAGCCCCCTTGTTAACGGGGTAGTGTTTGGTGACGTTCTTTACTTCCAGCAGTTTGTCCATGGGTCTCACTTGTAAAGCCAACAGGCACGCATATGGCCGTTGGCCCGAAAACTTTTCGGGACCTCTTGCTTGCAAATGTCCATCACATGGGGGCACCTTGGGTGAAAAACGCATCCCGGGGGCGGATTTACCAAATCTGGCGGCGCGCCGGGCATGGTCTGCAACTCAGTTTGCTCCAGCTTAATATTGGGAACGGAGGCGAGCAGTCCCTGGGTGTAAGGGTGCTTGGGGTCGGCGAACACATCTTCCGCTGTACCGGTTTCGACCATGCGGCCGCCATACATCACGGTAATCCGGTCCGAGGCCTGGGCCACCACGCCCAGGTTGTGTGTAATGAACATAATGGTCAGATCAAATTTCTCACGAAGTTCATTGAGCAGATCCAGGAACTGGGCCTCGACGATGACGTCCAGAGCCGTGGTGGGTTCGTCGGCTATGAGTAGATCCGGATTGAGGATTAGCCCGATGCCGATCATGATTCTTTGTCGCATGCCGCCGGACATCTGGTGGGGATATTCATACAGACGGTTCGGAGAAATCCCCAGATTTTTCAGCATATCCACCGCCCGCTCCAGAGCGATTTTTTTCTTGATTCCCTTTTCGTGGGTCCGCAGGGTTTCAAGGAACTGGTCGCCAATGGTGTACAAAGGGTCCAGCGAGGTCAGCGGGTCCTGAAATATCATAGATATGTTGCGTCCCCTCAAATCCAATAATTCCTTTTGGGACATATTGCCTATGTTCCGGCCATGATAGTTGATCTCACCGGCGGTGATCTTGCCCGGCGGCCTGAGCAGACGCAGGATGGAAAAGCCCAGGGTGGATTTACCACAGCCGGATTCGCCCACCAGCCCCATCACCTCGCCCTTGCGCAGATTGAGGGAGACATCCTCCACGGCCCGTACCGTCCCTATATGGATGGGAAACTGTACGTGCAGGTTCTTGATCTCGAGAACGTTCTCTTTCACGCTATCGCTCCAGTAAACGAGGGTTCAGAATCTCGGCCAGGCCTTCGCCCAGCATGGTAAATCCCAGTGCCAAGGTGGAGATCATGACACCTGGGAAGGTGATCAGCCACCACTGGCCCGAAGGTAAGAACTTTTTACCCATGGCCAGATCCATACCCCAGTCCACAATGCTGGGCGGCAACCCCAGGCCAAGGTAGGTCAGGGCCGCTTCGATCATAATGGCATCACCCACGTTCATGGTGAAAACCACAGCCGTTGTGGCAATGACGTTGGGAAATATGTACTTGCCTAAAATCACCAGGTTCGGCGCACCGATGGCCCGGGCGGATTCCACGTATAACTCTTCCTTGATGGTGAGGGTCTGGCCGCGCACCAGGCGAAAATAGGTGGGAATGTAGATCACGGCCACAGCGATGGTAATGCTCATGATCCCCGGCTCCAGCATGGCCGCAAAAGTAATTGCCAGGATCAGACCGGGGAACGAGTAAACCGAGTCCATGATCAGGGAAAGGGTTTTGTCGAACGTCCCCCCGGAATATCCCGAGAACATTCCCAGTGAAATGCCCACAACCGAGGAGATGAGGGCTGCCAGAATGGCCACCCCCAAAATAGTGCGTGCTCCGAAAATGATCCTGGACAAAACATCGCGTTGCAGGTTGTCCGTACCCAGTAGATGTTCGGAACTGGGCGGTGCCAGTTGGGGCCCGGCTGCCTGATCATGGGGGTCATAGGGGGCGATTAATGGAGCCAGCAGGGCCATGAGGATGATGCCACCGATGATCAGCGCGCCGATGATAAGAATCCACCATTCGGCCCCGTATTTGCGGCCCATGCCGGTAAATCCGCCGATAAGCCGTCCCATGGCGGCTGTGGGTGAGTGCTTCATATTTAATCCTAATACCTCACCCTGGGGTCAATCAGGGCGTAGATGATATCCACGATCAGAGACATAAAGGCCACGATAAGGGCGAAAATGACGATGACGCCCTGAATGGTGGGATAGTCCCTCAAGTAAATTCTTTCCAGGAGCAACCGTCCCATGCCGGGCCAGGAAAAGGTGCTTTCGGTCAACACGGCTCCGGCCATGAGCAGGGAGACTTGCAAGCCCATCATGGTAAGGATGGGTACAAAGGCGTTCAGGAGTCCGTGCTTGTAAACCACCGGAAAGTGCCGTATGCCCCTTGCTTCGGCTGCCAGAATATAGTCGGACCTCAAAACGTCGAGCATATTGGCCCTGGTCAGACGAATGAAAATGCCCGAAAGCACCAGACCCAGCGTCAGGGACGGTAGGACCAGGTGCATCAGAACATCCCAAAGGGCTTTCCAGTCATTTATCAGCAAGGTGTCGATGATATACAGGCCCGTCTGTTCGAACGTGGACGCGAACACCCTGGGGCTCGTGCGGCCCGCCACGGGAAACCAATCCAACCAAACCCCGAAGATCATCTGGAACATGAGGCCCAGCCAGTAAACCGGGATGCAGTAGATGACAATACCGAAAAGGCGGATCAAATAATCCTGCCCGCTTCTGCGGTTGTCGGCGGCATAGGCCCCCAGGGGCACGCCGACCAGGAGGGTGACAAGCATGCCGAATATGGTGAGTTCGATGGTAGCGGGCAATTTATCGGAGATGGCGGAGGTGACTTTCTGCTTGAAGATCATCGAGGTGCCAAGATCCAGGTGGGCCACCTGCCACAAGTAATTGCCGTATTGGACGATAAGTGGTTTATTGAGGCCCAGTTCCGCTTTCTTGGCTTCAATCACCTTGTCAGGGGCGTGACCGCCAAGCATGGCCGAAACCGGATCACCGGGCATGATGCGTATGACGACAAAAACAATGGTCAACAGGATGAAGAGCATCGGGATGGTGAGGAGCGTTCTGGCGATGATGTATCGTAAGAGATTCTTCAAGGAAAACCTTCATGGGGCCACATCGGGCGCCCAGACCGGTGAACGGTAACAATGAGAGTGAAATCCCCGGTGTGCCATAGGGATTCCACTCTCGGGTTAAGGGTTATTTTTTCTCGATCACTGAGTAAATGAACTGGAGGGTGGGAGAAATTTTAATTCCATAAACGTCTTTTTGGGCAAAGAGATACAGGTTGCCCTGGAAAATCGGAGCGGTCGGGACTTCATCGGTCCACATCTGCTGGATCTTTTTGTAAATCGCGGCGCGTTCGTCCATGTCGGGGTTCTTCATGCCATCCACGAACATCTTATCCCATACGGGGTCCGAAAAATGGATGCCGTTGCCCCTGGAGCCCGCCGTGCCCGCGAAGGAGTTGGTGTAGTTATCCGGGTCAATGTAGTCCGGGTACCATCCAAGGAAGTAAACCGGCATGACCTGGTTGCGCCAGTTCTCCTTGTAGGTGGCCCACTCGGCCGACTTGACTTTTACCTCCATCACACCGGTGGCCTCTAACTGCTGCTTCATAACCGCGGCCATGTCCACTTCTGTGTCACCATAGTGGGCGGTGGTGTACCACAGGTCGAATTTCAGCTTATTGGACTTGTTGAATCCGGCCTGTGCCAGGAGCTTTTTGCTGAGCCCCATGTTGGCATCACCCAAGTCGTACTTGAAGTTGTTGGTGTGGGTCCACATACCCATGGGAACCATGGAGTACAGGGGATCGTTCTGCCCCAGAAAGACCTTTTTGATGATGTCCGGACGGTTGATGGCCGCGGCAATGCCCCGACGGACAATCTTGTTGTCAAACGGGGGGGTTTTACACTGAAAACACAGGTAGCGGATGTAGGGACCTTGGCCCGTAATCGTCTTAATTTTACTAGACTTGGAAAGGTCGGATATGTCCGATGGGTTGAAAGATTTGAAGGCAAAGTCCAATTCACCCTTTTCCAAAGACAAGCGCATGGTGGTCGCATCGGCAAAATAGCGGATCACCACGCGATCGTTCTTGGGCTTGGCGCCCCAGAAATCCGGATTGACTTCCAGCACCACTTCCTGGTCGCGCTTGAATGAAGCCACTTTATAAGCGCCCAGGCCCACCAGCTTGCCACCCTTGAGTTCGCTGGGATTGGTTACGATCTTGTCTGCGGGGTAGATATTCGGGTTTATCGGATAATAAGGCACCGTAGCCAAGAGTGACGGAAAATAAGCCACCGGGTTGTGCAGGATGAACTTGACCTCATGGGAGCCGAGCACCTCTACGCTTTTGACGAAGTCGGTGACCAGCCAGGAAGGGTCGCCCTTGATCTTGATGACACGGTCAATGGACCACTTCACGGCATTGGCGTCAAGGGGTGTTCCGTCGGTGAACATGACGCCTTTTCTCAGTTTGAGCACATACCCAAGGCCGCCATCAACGACCTCATAGGACTCCGCTAATTGGGGGACCAATTCGGTTTCACCCGCCTCGTAACCCAAAAGCCCTTGATAAATGTTGTAGAATATTTCCCACGTGTGAAAATCATAGGCATTGGCCGGGTCCATGTCGGTCACCCGCTCGGTGGTTCCATAGACCAAGGTGGTTCCAGCCAAGGCGGTCGCTGGTAAAAGCAGGCACGCCACTGCAAGACAGGTCACGATTAAACGCAGCATTTTCATATTATCCTCCTTCAATTAGAGTTTGTAAAACTCATCCGTCATAGATGAGAAAAACACCTTATCGCTATGAGTATTGCCAATTTTTTCGCAGAAGCATAATTATAGAAAAACATCAGATGGCGGTATTTAGCACCGACCCTGTCATTTGGGCAAAAGGAAGAGCTGCCTTTTTATTGCCCCAAGACTGGAGGCATATTAGTCCAATTGGCTAAATGCTGTCAATAGTAAGCGGCCTTTTACCTGAGATTTGTACGGAATATTGTTTAATAACGGTTTCGTTCACCGGTATCCTGACCAGGGCGAACGACAATACGCTTGAACCAAAGAACGACACCTGTTAATATCCCATAAGGATTCCAGGGTCCAATATGACATGAAGCGAAGCGTCACTGCTCAATGCTGAAAAGGCTCAATAGTCGAATATTAGATTTTCGGATCCTGGGACCTTTCATAGAGGAGTATATTTACATGTTTCCAAAAGAAGTTTACCGCCAAAGAAGGCGGCGCCTGGCCGCGGATGTCGGCACAGGCCTAATTCTCTTTCTCGGCAACGGCCAGAGTCCCATGAATTACCGGGACAACCTCTATCCTTTTCGTCAGGACAGCTCGTTTTTATACTTCTGGGGGCAGGACGCTCCCGACCTGCATGCCGCCATCGACATAGACGCATCCCGGGACATCGTTTTCGGGGACGAAATGACGCTTGAGGAAAGCGTGTGGTCGGGTACGCCGCCATCGCTGCGCTCGTCATGTGAAAAAGTGGCCGTTGAAGAGGTCGCGCCGGCAAACCAGTTGGAAAACTTCATCCAAAGAGCCGTGAAATCAAAAAGACCCGTGCATGTATTGCCCCAGTACCGGGCGGACAACATGCTTACCCTGTCGCGTCTGCTGGGCACGCCGCCGGAGACCCTCGGGCAGGCCGCCTCGCCTGTGCTGATCCGTGCCGTGGTGTCCCAGAGATCCATAAAAAACGATGCCGAGGTCCATCAGATTGAACAAGCTCTTAACGTCACCCACGAAATGCACACAACCGCTATGCGGATGACAACCCCCGGCATT
>JAFDAT010000476.1 GCA_019313725.1 Deltaproteobacteria bacterium | reverse complement strand
AATACCCAGATTACCATGAAAATATTTCTCAACAAAAAAATTGTCTTTTCGATTGCTTTCTTGCTTGGATTTGTCGGCATGTTTACCGGGATGGCTTGTCTGGCTGACAATCCGGAGACTGTTGACAGCAATGGCGTGCGTTTCAACTGGGCTTTTGGGGCTTGGGCCCAGTCTGACAGCGGGAGGAGCCTGATCAGCGTCGGCAAGGACATGCCGTTGCGCACCGGCGACCGACTGAAATTCTTCCTGCAACCCGTAAGCAGTTGTCACATCTATCTGATCTATTATGGATCTCAGGGGGAGATGCACCTCCTGTTCCCGACCCAGACCTCCTCTGGAAATCAGGCTGTCAGCCCCAGCATCCCCTACCTTATCCCGGAAGGTATGGGCTGGTTTTCCATCGACAACCAACCGGGGCTGGAAAGGTTTTACCTGCTTGCATCCGTCGAACCATTGTCGGACCTCGAAAACCTTCTGATGCAGTTAAAAAATTCCACACCTCCGGATCGTGATAAATTGATTCAGGAAATTCGTACCGAAATAAAACGTCTCAAAAGAGAGCACCGCAAACTGGCCGCAGCTGCAGAGCGCCCCATGTCCATCGGCGGCACCGTCCGTAGTTTAGAACCGGACACTGCAAATGCCTATCCGGATGTAAAGAAACTGGCAAATCAAATATCTGCGGAAAAATTTTTTAGCAGGACATTTACGATTGAGCACGAATAAGCCTCTGCAGTTCCGTTTTTCACTGGTATTGATGCTGGTTTGCTATGCTGTGGTGCATCTCCTCTTTTTCAGCCTGCCGGAAATTTTCGACATCTGGGAAGCCAAGGCGATCGACCGACTCTTCGTGAGCCGCTCCGGCTCTGCCGGATTCCAGCCGGATTACAACGACACCATCGTGCATATCGACTTGAACAACACCAGCATCCAGCAACTGCAAACCTATTTCCCGGACCGCTCCTACCACGCCCGGGTGATTGCCAACCTGTCGACCATGGGTGTCTCCGCCCAGCTATTTGATTATATATTTGCAGCCAGGCATTCGGCCATCGAGGATAACGCCTTAATTCAGGCCGCCGGCGCGGCAGGTAACGTCTATTTCGGTATGGCCTTTGAGCTGGACCACAAATCACAGGCTCAAAAAACAACCCCGGAGATGTCTGAAAACGTCCGCCAGTACCTTGAGGATACCAGCTGGAAAATTGCCCTGAGCGGAGAGAATACGAATATGTTCACGGGAAGCAATCCCCTGCTCACGTTTCCGGAATTGACCACAGTATCCGCTGGTACAGGTTTTTTGAATCTTACCGCCGATGGGGATGGTACCTTCAGGCGGGTACCGCTCCTGGTTCGATACGAGGATGCGTATTACCCGAGTCTTGCGTTTAGAATTGTTTGCGCATTTCTCAAGGTTTCCCCGGAAAATATACACATGCAACTGGGAGATACGGCTACCCTCATGTCCGCCACCATCCCCGGGCGCACCAGGACTGAAGATATCCACATACCCATTGATATCTCCGGCAGCATGATCGTCAATTTTCTTGGACCGTGGGAGCGCATGACCCACTACAACTATATCGATGTGCTGCATGCCTCAGACGACAGGGATGAAATGGAGATGTGGCAGGAAGAACTGTCCGGGAAAATCGCCGTCATTTCCGAGGTTACCACAGGGTCCGCAGATATCAGCCCGGTTCCCACAGACACGCATTACCCTTTAAGCGGAATTCATGCCAACGTCATGCACACCATACTGAACGGGTCTTTTATCCGTGAACTCCCGGCATGGTCCACATTCACCGTCGAGTGCGTTCTAATGGCGCTGATATTGAGTTGTGCGACATTTTTTTCGCCGGCCTTTTTCATCCTGTCAACCGCAGGGATTGCCGTTGTTTATATTTTTTCATGGGCTTCTTCGTTTTTATATCTTGGATTCATTCTGGATGTTGTCCGGCCGTTATTCATCATTTTTTTCTCGATTGCCGCCATCACAGCCTTCCGCTACATCAAGGAAGAAAAGGAGAAAGCCTTGCTTAAATCCTCATTCGAGGCTTATTTCCCACCCAGTGTTGTCAGAAGGCTGATCGCGAACCCCGGATTAATCACCTCCGGCGGCCAGAAAAAGGAGCTGACAATTCTTTTCAGCGATATCATCGGTTTTACCCGGCACACGTCCCGGATGGATCCTGCCGACATCCAGGAAATACTGAATCAGTATTTTAAGGAAATGACCGAAATCGTTTTCAGGCATAAAGGCACTGTGGATAAATTCATCGGCGATGGCATGCTAGCATTCTTCGGAGATCCGGAACCTCAAGTCGACCATGCGTTAAGGTGTGTGTCGGCAGCCCGGAAAAAGAAAAAAAAAATCAGGGAGACGGCAGACACCTGGAAAAAACTGGCGGGCACCCCGATCCGGATTCGCATCGGGATCCATACGGGGATTGTTATTGTCGGCAACATGGGGTCTCCCAAAAGGCTTTCTTACACCGTCATCGGGTCTGCGGTAAACCTGGCTCAGCGGCTGGAGTCCAATGCGCCGGATGGGGGTATATTGATTTCGCACGCCACCCGCGACCAGGTAAAAGACGCGGTGGATCT
>JAFDAT010000475.1 GCA_019313725.1 Deltaproteobacteria bacterium | reverse complement strand
GTTCGTCGAGGGGTTGCTCGCATTGATTCCCCGAATGAAATCCTTGGGGATATGGTTCTTTTCCTCGTATAGGTTGAACGCTTCAAAAGGGCTGGTGGTGATGACCCCCCCGAAATCCCAGAGTATGGCTTTAATCATTTTTGATCACCTTTCTGACGTGTTGACATAGGCTATAGGCTGATCACCTTGTCCGCCCAAACCAGTAGGGATCGTCCACGATGGGTGTGAAAAAATCTACGGTCTGGATCCGTGCCGGATCATTCGAAATTTGGGTCCGTTGAATGCCCGGGCACAATAGCGGCTCCGGCCAAACAATTCAACCCTTTCGATTCCGGCGACGCTCTCTATCCCATATTTTGACGGTAGCCGGCAACCAGAGCCACGAGATCTTCGCCGTATTTCTCAACGGTTTTCTTGCCGACACCTTTTATCTTCCTGAGATCAGCCATATTATCCGGCAGGCTTACCGCAATCTGAATCAATACCTGTTGGTGCAAAATATGAAAATGGGCAACTTCTTTTTCCTCTGCCTTTCGGGAACGCCACTCTTTCAGGGACTGGAATAGCTCAGGGTGGTCAACGTCTGCTTCGGTATAGGTCGGTGGCTGGGTCTTTTTATTCTTTTGAGGAAGAAAATCAATTTCGGCAGCCGAAACGGCACGCAGGTAGCTTGACGGTGAAAACCCTTTTTCACAGCATTGTACACCCGCCAACTTCACTGCAATTTCCTGTTTAAGATTATTCAGCGCATAGGTTGTCTTTTTACGAAGTTCACTATTATCGGTGTCGATGTGCAATTTCTGCACGAAGTCTCCTAAAATAGCGTCAATTTTTTGCTGAAACCATTTTGATGCCTTACCGATACGTTCTAGAACATGGGGATCGGCCCCCGGCAGGTCGCTGTCTTTAAAAATGGTGCGAAGTTGATTCTTAAAATTTTCACTGACCGTAAAAATATCTTCCACCGCCGTTTTCTTTAAATGGCGAATATCGCCAACCCCTGATATCTGAACAACACCGGCGTTACCCGTCAGAAGGCGGACAAGATAGTTAAGACGACTGCGCAATGGTTGAAAATTAAAACAATCCAGCAGCAGGTCTTGCTGGTAGCCGATTTTAGCCGCCTGGAGTCGACCTGTGGACGGCGGATTTTGGCGAGTGTCTTTTTCAAAACACTTTACTGCCGCGTCGGTTTCTACACCCCGGGACGAAATGGGCGAGTTAAGCACAATGCCCTCTAAGGTTCTGCAGCGACTTAGCGCCACGTAAACCTGGCCATGGGCAAAGGCAGCCTTAGCGTCGATAATGACCTTGTCAAAGGTAAGCCCCTGACTTTTATGGATCGTGATGGCCCAGGCAAGCTTCAAAGGGTATTGCTCAAATTCGCCGATGGTCTCCTCATCAATCTCCCGGCTTTTCTCGTTAAGTGTATATTTTATATTTTCCCAACGGATCGATTCCACCACGATTTCCCGCTTGTCACCGGGACAGATAACGCCGATGTTTTTGCCTGTGATTTTGGTTATCCTGCCAATTTTACCATTATAGTACAACTTTTCAGTTGAGGAATCATTCCGCACGAACATCACCTGCGCCCCCTCTTTCAGCAGAAGCGTCGCCGGGGTCGGGTAAATATGTTCCGGAAAATCTCCGGAAATTTCAGCGTTAAATCGATATTCCTTTTTGGCAAGGACCTGTAGCCGTTTCCGGTTAATCGCGTCAGCACTACGGTTATGGGTGGCCAGGGTGATATAGCCATGATTTTTCCCCGGAATAAAACCCTCGATACAGCGCTGATTAAGACCCGCCAGGGTGGATTCATCCAACCGGTTGTCGCGCACCCGGTTAAGAAGTTTTATGAATCCGGCATCTGACTGACGATAAATCTGTTTTAGCTCAATGGTCAAAAGCGCCGTATGCTCAAGCGCCTTACTGCTGAAAAAATAAACCGATTCGTAATGTTGCTGTAAAAATTGCCAATCCTCATGCTTTGCCACCGGTGAAAGTTGGTGCAGATCACCGATCATCAGCAACTGCACACCACCGAACGGTTGCTGATTGCGACGGTGGTAGCGCAGCACAGCATCCACCGCGTCGAGTAAATCAGCCCGCACCATGCTGATTTCGTCAATTACCAGCAAATCAAGACTCTTTATAATCTGTTTTTTTTCTTTGCTGAATCTGAACTGACGTTTCCGGTTGCGTTCATAGGTTTCACTGCCCGGCACAAACGGGCCAAAAGGCAGCTGAAAAAAGGAATGGAGTGTGACGCCTCCAGCATTGAGTGCGGCAACACCGGTTGGCGCTGTGATAATCATCCGCTTTGCGGTGTTCTCCTGAAGGCTACGGAGAAAGGTGGTCTTGCCAGTGCCCGCTTTACCTGTCAGGAAAATATTACACCCGGTGTACCGGACAAAATCGCCGGCGAGTTGCAGTTCCTGGTTTATGGACATCATATCTCTTTTTCCGGCTATGTACATATGTTCCGGGGTCTCAAGTAGATACCCGGGTCCAGAGGGCCCGGCACTGGGTTCTCCCTATAAGGGAGTGTTTATTTCATAGCATGAAGTGACTAAAGTGAGCTAAAATGATCTAAAGTGCCTAAAG
>JAFDAT010000112.1 GCA_019313725.1 Deltaproteobacteria bacterium | reverse complement strand
GGTGACTTTTTCAACACCGGCCGGGAGTTTGAAATTCAGCCCGGGGCCTTCGGTGCGAACGAACTTGCCGAAACGCTGCACCACGCCCACTTCATCCTGCTTAACCGTGTAGACCACCGAGGAACCCAGGAACAGGACAAGAATGATGGCCACCATGAGTAAGCCACCGGGAAGTTTAAATTTTTTTAACTGGTTGACAATTTCATCGACCTGGGGGGGCACCCCGCGTTTACCCTGTTGCTGTTCTTTCAGTTTCTCCCAATCCCAACTCATATTATCAATCCCGTGTTAAGGTTAAAATTTTGCAGACCCGGTCAAACTGTGGCCGGGGCAGGCAGCCTACCCGCTTTGCTGAAATATTGCATGATTCGATGGACTAATCTAAGTTCCCCTTACATTCAAGTCAAGAAGAATTGGAAAAAAGACAGCAATTAAGCCTTTCAACTGCGCGGCGATTTTTGTATGATGCGACACAAAATTCCCATTCTTGAAAAAATGTTGCCGCTGACGTTTTTCTATCTAACAAACTGTTCTCGAGGTTTCGACGACGAATCTTGTGTTGAAAGGTCTGTTTTTTTCCAGTTTAGCCGCGTTGGAATTTGAAGTATTGAACGATATTAGGTGATCGGAAGTCGATGAAAAAACGCCCTGAAGGGTCCGAGCCATTTGTCAAAGTAGGCCACATTATACAGGATGTCCTGCGCTCCCAGAGAAAACATGGCGATGCCAAAATGATTAGGGTCTGGGATGTGTGGCAATCTGCAGTCGGGGAGCAGATCGGTGCAAATACGAGCCCGGCTGCATTCAAAGGCCCGCTCTTGATTGTCAATGTCACGAATTCCGCCTGGCTGCAGCAGTTGTGGTTTCTGAAAAAGGAAATTATCGGCAAGGTCAACGACAGCCTGGGTGAGGCGCTCGTCGCCGAGATTAAATTCAAGATCGGGCCGGTGTGAAATTTTATCTATGGATGGTTTGACAACCGACACATTTTTCGAGGGCCGGATTACGGTACAACAGGCACGGGCGGGATACCGCTATTCCATCGATGCGGTCATACTGGCCAATCAGGTCTGCCCCAGACCGGCGGACCGGATCCTGGACCTTGGGACGGGTTGCGGGATCATACCGCTGATCGTCGCGTTTCGATACCCCGGTGCCAAACTGTATGGCGTAGAGATCCAGCGTGACCTGGTGGAAATCGCCCGGGCCAACGTGAGCGCCAACGGCCTGGAAAACAGCATTGAGATACTGCACATGGACATGAAAATGCTGGTACAATCCACGATTTCAGACCCGGTGGATTTGGTGGTGAGCAATCCGCCGTTCCATCGCATTTCCTCGGGGCGGATAAATCCCGACAGTCAGCGGGCGGTTGCCCGCCACGAACTCAGGGTAGCGCTTGCCGACCTTCTGGCAGCGGCCGGGCGTGTACTCAGAACAGCCGGTAAATTTATCTGCATTTACAGGAGTGACCGCCTGGTGGACCTGTTTTTACAGATGCGTGCAAGTCGCATCGAGCCAAAATATACCCGCCTGATTCATTCAAGCGACAGCAGCGATGCCCGGCTGGTCTTGGTGGAGGGCATGAAGCGGGGCAACGCCGGCCTGACTGTCGGGGCGCCGCTTACCATTTATAGACGTGACCGAACCTACACCGATGAAATGGAGCGGATGTTCGATCCGGAATGATGATGGGCATGATGATAACGCTACGTGCATGTTTTATTGAGGGTATCGATTCTTGACAAGCCCTATGCAAATATTATAATGGAGCCGGAACACAATCGGGAAAAGGGCTTGTGGCCTGCTGTCGCAGCATTTTTTATGGCGTCAAAGGATAACGGAAGAGTGGCCGAGTGGCTGAAGGCGCTGCTCTCGAAAAGCAGTAAACGTTCACGCGTTTCCAGGGTTCGAATCCCTGCTCTTCCGCCACACACTTCCGGGTTAGGTGCGGGTTTAAATTTCAGTGATAATTATGCTCATCTGGAAACGGTCCGGGGCGATATACCACCGGTGTCATCCTATCTTGACAATTCCACGAAGGTGTGTAAGTTTGGCTTTCGATTTTCCGGAAAATATCTTCCAATAAGGGATTGTGACGATGTTAACTCCAGTATTAAAAACTGGGTCCTCCGGGCCGGATCGGAGCCCTTATCGTTAATTTATTCCCGGATTGATTGATCGACCGCGATAAATATGGAGAGATGTCCGAGCTGGCTGAAGGAGCACGACTGGAAATCGTGTGTGCTGCCAAAAGCGGTACCGAGGGTTCGAATCCCTCTCTCTCCGCCATTTTAAAGACTACCCCGGAATCGCTTCTCCTGTTCATTCATATGGACTTATAGGGTCTGATCTACTATAGGTAGGCGTATGTCTTATCTGGTATTCGCACGGAAATATCGTCCACAGACCTTTGCGGAGGTTGTCCAGCAGGAGCACGTGACGCGGACCCTATCCAATGCCATCGCAGCCGGTCGCGTGGCCCACGCCATTTTGTTTACAGGCCCCAGGGGAACCGGAAAAACAACAGTTGCCCGCATTCTGGCAAAGGCCATGAACTGTGAGAAGGGGCCCACAAAGACACCATGCAACGTATGCCGGTCCTGCACCGAAATTACCGCCGGAAGCGGTGCGGACGTATACGAGATTGACGGGGCGTCCAACAATGGTGTCGATCAAATTCGGGAACTGCGTGAGAACATCAAATACATGCCGGCCCACAGCCGTTTCAAAATATACATTATTGATGAAGTTCACATGCTCAGTACACCGGCTTTCAATGCCCTTTTAAAAACCCTGGAAGAACCACCTGCCCACATCATGTTTTTACTGGCCACAACCGAACCGCAAAAGATTCCGGTGACGATCCTGTCCAGATGCCAGCGCCATGATTTAAGACGCATGGATGGTGATGCCATGGCCGGGCACATGGCAGCCATCTGCGGGAGTGAGGCCATCGACATAGAGCCTCAAAGCCTGGATCTTATTGCCGGCCAAGCCGGCGGCAGCATGCGTGATGCGTTGAGCCTGCTGGACCAGGTAACGTCGGGTGTGCCGGGGCCCATCACCCCGGACAGTGTGCTTGACATACTGGGTATTGTTGACCGTAAAAGTGTTGCCGAATTTTCAAATGCTATTCTGAAAGGAGATCTTGCCGCTGTCCTTAGGATTATTGACGAGGTGCATGCTTTCGGGCACAGCACACCTGATTTTTATTCATCCGTTATCCAGTATTTCAGGGATCTTACGGTCATCAGCATGGTGGCATCTCCGGAAAAGTTGATAGATTTGCAGGATAAGGAAATTCACGCGATGAAGGCACGGGTCAAGGATGTCTCCCCCCTTTTCCTCAACCAGATTCTGGAGATACTTTTCAATGCGGAAAAGGGCATCCGCTGGTCGGCTCATCCAAAAATGGCATTCGAGATCGCCATGATCCGGTTGCTGCAGACGACCCCGCTGCTGCCCATTGGCGACTTGATAGATAAACTGGATGAATTGCGGGCACCCTTGGGGGCACCCACGGGAAAATCCTTGTCGGAGACGCAGCGCGCCTACAACCCTCCGTCAGCAGCGGAAAAAGAAACAGACCGCCCGGCCCGGCATCACCAGACCAGCGGGACGGTTTCACGGATTCAAGTGGAAAAGGATCCAGATCCTGCCCCGGAAACGGCCCTGACCGGAGGTACGGTCAGGGAGGACTCATGGCAGCGGTTGCTGGAAATCATCAGTGAGCAAGCCCCGTCCATCGCACCCAATCTGGCCCACTCCCGGTTGATCGGTTTCACCCGGGACAAGCTTGAAATCGAGGTTAACGGCAGCAGTTTCAATTTTAACCGGGTCAATCGCAAAGACAGCATGAAACTCCTGGAAGATGTGTGCACGACATATTTCGGGCGCAAGGTAACGCTGGTAATCCGGGCGGGGAAAAGCAAAGACAATCAGGATAATAAAAAAAAAAAATCGGAAATTGAACGCTTGAAGCAGGAGGTACTTGATCATCCTCTGGTTGCCGATGCAATCGAGATCTTCAACGGCAAAATTGTGGATGTGAAAATCGACACCTGATGCGGGCGTTTAGATGAATAACGAGGAGGAATATCGATGAAGGGTATGGGGAAAATGATGAAACAGGCCCAGCAGCTTCAGGCCAAGATGATGAAGATGCAGGATGATCTTGCCGAGAAAACAGTGGAAGCGACTTCCGGCGGTGGTATGATCAAGGTTGTGGCCAACGGCAAACAGCAGGTTGTATCCATAACAATTGAAAAAGAGGTTGTCGATCCCGAGGATGTGGAGATGCTGCAGGATCTGGTCCTGGCCGCAGTAAACGATGCCTTGAACCGGTCCCAGGAAATGGTGTCCGGGGCGATGAGCAAATTAACCGGGGGTATGAATATTCCGGGTCTCATGTAACCCGTCACTATTAGAACAATATGATGACCGTTCTAACCCTTAACGACAGCATTATAAAAGAGAATGAAATGTACCACTATCCAGAATCTATTCTGAATTTAATTAAAAATCTTGCGAGACTGCCGGGGATAGGAGCAAAGACTGCCGAACGTCTGGCGATCCATATCCTTAAAATGAAGCGTGCCGAGGCTGAAGATCTTGCCCAGGCTATTTCGGTACTCAAGGAGAAAGTCAGAATCTGTTCCCTGTGCATGGGCATGAGCGATGGCGAGACCTGCAACATCTGTGGAGATCCCGCAAGGGATGCTGCCCTGCTGTGTGTGGTAGAGCAGCCTGCGGACATGGCTTCCATAGAAAAATCCGGTGCTTTCAGAGGGCTGTACCACATTTTAAATGGAACGCTATCACCGATGAACGGCATTGGTCCCGATGACATCAATCTGAAGGAGCTGATGGCCAGGGTCCGGGGCGGGCAGGTAAAGGAGATTGTCATTGCCACGGGGACGAACCTGGAAGGTGAGTCCACTGCCGGTTACATCGCCGACAGATTGAAAAAACACCCGGTCAAGGTAACCCGGATCGCTTCCGGGGTCCCCGTCGGCGGTGACCTGAAATATGTGGATCAGGTTACGCTGAGAAAAGCGATGGAAACCCGTCATGCCGTGTGATTCCGCAGCGGTATGCGTATATCGGGGAGAGAACATATTTTCCTGCAAACAGTGCGGTGATTGCTGTAAGGGATATGGGGGCACTTATGTCAGCCGTGCAGAAATTGAATCCATCGCAACGTATATCGGCATGGATCCGGAGCGTTTCGAAAAAAAGTACTGTACCATGTCGGGAGGGCGGATGGTGCTGTCACAGCAGGAAAGCGGTTTTTGTGTTTTCTGGTGCGACAGGATGTGCGACATTCACCCGGTAAAACCAAGAATGTGCCGGGAGTGGCCTTTCATACGGAGCCTGCTTGTGGATCCGGACAATTGGCAGAAGATGGCGTCCATGTGTCCGGGCATCCGCAAAGAAGTGCCTGCCGAAGTCGTGCAGGAATGTGTGAAAAGCATGCTTGAGAGGAAAGCATGATCGGTATTTTAGATTCGGGTACAGGGGGGCTGACCGTGGCCCGTGCATTGGGCGACCTGTTGCCCGGCATGGACATGACCTATCTCGGGGATACAGGCCGTTTCCCTTATGGAAGCAGAAGCAGCGAAAAAATAAACGCCTATGTGGACCAGGGGGTCGATTTTCTGGTTGAAAAGGGGGCGGAACTCATCGTTTTTGCCTGTGTGACAAGCTCCGCCGCTTTGTTGAGCAGACCGGGCCGATCCTTTGCGGTGCCGTTCGTGGATGCAGTTACGCCAACAGTCGATCGGCTGCTTGCCTTGCCGACATGCCGCAGGATCGGTGTTGTCGGAACGGAAGCCACGGTGAGAAGCGGTGTGTTTGATGTCCTGATCAACAAGCGGGATCCAGCCGCCAGAATTTATGCCCGCTCTGCTCCGCTCCTGGTTCCCTTGATTGAAGACGGGCGACTGGATCGGCCCGAAACCCGCATGATTGCAAAAAAATACCTGCACCCTTTAAAAGTGCGGCAGGTGGGTGCCCTGGTCATGGCTTGCAATCATTATCGATTGATTCGCCCGCTGCTGCAGCGGAAAATCGGCAAACGGGCAAAGGTAGTGGACTGTGTGAGCGCAGTCGCCGACAGTGTAAAAAAATATGCTGAACAGCATATGCGGGGTGGTGGCGGGCAGGCCGGTGCCGGCGGCTCAAGGACCTACTACCTGACTGACATCACCGGGCGTATCGCGTCCATTGGAAAAATGATGTTCGGGCGCAACCTGACATTCCAATACTGCGAACTGCAGCCCCGGGACAAGGCGCAGGTGCGGGCTGCATCTTGACACTGTACGCTAATTATGCCATCGTACACGCCTGCTTAAATAACAACAGACCGGGAGGTCGGATCATGATAATCCTTCGCCGCGCTTGCCTATGTCTCCTTCTTTTGGTTCTTTCTGCTGCGTCAACCATCCTCGCAGAACCGTCCGTGATCGTCAACACGACCGCCGAGGGCGTGGGTGTTATCGAAGCCGGAAACAACGCCCTGGCCCGGGACCAGGCAATTCGCGATGCATTGCGGATTGCAGTCGAGCAGGCCGTGGGTACCATGGTTGCATCCGAAACTCTGGTTCAGAATTACGAAGTGTTGCGGGACCAGATTTATGCCAAAACACAAGGCTATATAAAGACCTACACCATTATCGATGAAAAAGAGGAAGGCACCCTTTTCAGGGTGACGGTGCAGGCCCAGGTTACCCAGGGTAACCTGCAGGATGACCTCATGGCACTCGGGCTGTTGTTGGCTCGAAAAAATATGCCCCGGATCATGCTCATGGTTGCCGAGCAGAATGTGGGTATGCAGTACTACCGTTTCTGGTGGGGGCTTGAATCCGGGCATGCGGATATGACCGTTACCGAAAACACTCTGCTTGAGCAGTTGAGCCAAAATGGCTTTGTGGTTATCGACCCTGCGGTCAAATCGGGTGGCATTGAAATCAGCCAGCCATATAAAATCGAGTCCCTCTCCAGCGAAGCCATCGTTTCCATCGGCAGGCTTTACCACGCGG
Organism: Deltaproteobacteria bacterium; assembly: GCA_019313725.1. Classification (GTDB taxonomy): domain Bacteria; phylum Desulfobacterota; class Desulfobacteria; order Desulfobacterales; family B30-G6; genus JAJDNW01. The sequence continues at coordinate 2,280 of JAFDAT010000112.1, read as the reverse complement.
AGGTGGTGATTTACGGCAAAGCACTGGCCAAGCTTGCCGGATCGGTGATGAACAGTTCAATGAAATCTGTCATGGCCGATGTCTCACTGCGGGCCGTGAATACGGATAACGGGCAGGTGATCGCTGCGGCAACGAACCATGCAGCGGCCGTCCACCCGAGTGAGGTGACCGCGGGAACAAATGCGCTGAAGATAGCTGCCGAGTCGATTTCGGAAAACCTGATCGGGCAGATTGCCACGCGCTGGAATCAGGATTTGAGTGACGGTGGATTGATTCAGCTGGTGTTGTCGGGAGTAGCGTCATACAACCACCTGGTCGTGTTCAAGGAGAAAGTACAAAGGCATATCCGGGGCATTTCCGGCCTGTACCAGCGCAGTTACGATGCAGGCATTGCCATACTGGATATCAATGTTTCCAAAGGAGCCCAAACCCTTGCCGACGAGATCGTGGTCATCGATTACGGCGACTTCAGGATTGATGTAACCGGAATTTCGCAAAACCAGATCCGGATAGAGATGAAATAACACCCTTTACGTTGAAATTTATTGTGAAAATGAATGGGGGCAATATGAGACTATCGAAATTTTTGGTATTATTTACAATGCTCGCGTTGATTGCCGGATGTGCCATGCCCACGCTTAAGCCGTCGGGCGACCCGGGAAATCCCATTAAGCGTATCGCCGTACTTCCTCTGGTCAATAATACCAACGATATCGACGCCCCGGAAATGGTGCGTGAGCGGTTGGTCGCGGCCTTACAGGCACGCATGTACAATGTCCAGTCCCTGGAGGAAACCAACCTGATTTTGAGAGATCAGATGGGCATAACCCTGGGGGGACAGCTGGAAATGGCGGATAATCGTGAAATGGCCGAGATCCTGGGGGTGGAAGGACTTTTTTTCGGTGACCTCATGGATTTTCACTAGACCACCACCGGCGTATATAATTCGAGAAATGTGCGCGGACGTTTCAGGATCGTGAATGCGATGGCGGATGGGGTTTTCTGGCAGAACGGCATCGGTGTAAAAAGCCAGGACAGCCACGGCGGGGATATAGGCGCTGTCGCTGTCTTAGCTGCCGGGGTTACTTCAGATGAGGAGGTTCCGTGGATTATCATCGACAGTACTTCAACCAATGAAAATATTCTTACCGGATTGGCCATCGGCCTGGGCACCAAGTTGATCTCCAAGGCTACCGGAACACACCTTGTGCGGGAAACCGACGAGATGATCCGTCTGGTATTCGATACGCTGCCCCTGGGGCCCGGTGAAATGACCATGGCGACTGCACCTTCCGGCGCTGAAGTTCCTCAGGTAGAAATGCCCGAGATGGCGATGCCGGCTGTGCCGGTATTCGGATACGTGGATTTTGGTGAAAGAGATTTTTCAGCCGTCATCGTCTCCACCACGGTAGACAAGGCCAACAGTCGGAGGATTACCTTCGAAATGCCCGTTGCCAAGGCAGGTCAGAAGTTCAGGACGGAAATCGACTATGCCGCCATGGCCCAGGGAGAGGCCATGCCGCCTTCGTTCAGCAAAATGGTTACCATTCACCTCGGCGATGAAAAACGGGCTTACACACTCTTTCCCAATGTTATGAAATACATGGTCAACGAGGATGCGGAGGTTGCCCCAGAGGCCGAACCCGATGTCCAGATGACCGAGGTCGGCAGCGAGGTCATTGACGGTCACCCGACCATCAAATACAGGGTGCATATGACCTATAAAGGGGATGTCCCCACCCAGGAAGGGTATGTCTGGAAGGCCACCGATCTGGACGGTATGATTGTTAAGAGTGAAATGGAGAATGAGGACATAGCCTTTTCAACCGTCCTGAAGGACATCGTGTTGGCAACACCCGATGCCGCGCTTTTCGAGGTGCCTGCAGGTTATACTGAGAGTAAAAATTTTATGGAAATCGTGATGCAGGAGTAATAAATTTATTCATATGAAAAAATTAAATTGGGATCTCATACAGTCAAGGAGGAAGACCATGGCAAAGGCAAGAAATACATTCGCAGCGGGTTTTCTGCTGCTGGCAGCGGCATTTTTCATTTTCAGCGGGTGTTCGGCCAAAACGTCGGGGACGGTAAAAGATGATTCTTCCCTGACCGGAATCTCTGATGAACTGGCGCCGACAGGTGAATATACAGGCCCGAAATTGAGGGTGGGGGTGGTAAACTTCAAGAACAAAACCCCTTCAAAGAATATCGGGGTGGGTGAGGCGGCTGCCGATATCCTGGGGACCATACTGCAGAAAACCGAGCGTTTCATCATCATTC
>JAFDAT010000111.1 GCA_019313725.1 Deltaproteobacteria bacterium | reverse complement strand
AGGCGGCCGCTTCGCAATAATCAGTAAGCCGTAAGGAGAAAACGATAGCATCCCGCCGAAGAAAAGATCATATTAGATAAAATTCTTTCATCACGAAACCACGAAAAACACCATAAATTTCGTGCTTTGATACTTTCGTGTTTTCGTGATTGTTTTTTTCTGGACATGCTCCGAGGAGCCGATTTCAATCGTTACAGCAGGGCTAAAGCCCTGCGCTACATTGCCGCAGGAGATGTGAGCATGTAGGCCGGGGCTTCAGCCCTGTTGATACCAATCCTCTGATTTTCTGCTCTTCAGCGGCGCAGCCGCGTTCCGTAAAATCGCCCCAGGCGATTTTACTATTTGATGCAGACCTTCCTGACCTGTATCAGGTCGCAATTTCCGCCAAACACTTTTTGGACGCCGTCCTGTTTCAAGGTGGTCATGCCGTCCACAACGGCCTGCTCCCTCAAATCCTTCATCTGGGCCTGTCTCTGGATCAACTTTTTCATCTCGCCCGTGCCGATTAGAAGTTCGTGGATGGCCATACGACCGCGATAGCCTGTGTTGTTGCACAGCTCACAGCCCTCTGGTTTGTAAAGGGTCAGGTCTTCCGAATAAGGCGTATTGACATTTTTCTTGAACGCTTCAGTTCCATATTCACGCACCAGTTCATTGTATTCATCTTCGGTCGGGTTGTAGGCTTTCTTGCAGTCTTTGCAAAGTGTACGAACCAGGCGCTGTGCCAATATAGCCAGAATAGCATCCGCAAAATTGAAGGGATCCATACCCATATCGAGCAACCGGGTAATGCTCTCAGTGGCACTGTTGGTATGCAGGGTCGAAAAAACAAGATGGCCCGTCAGGGAGGCTTCGATACCGATGGAGGTCGTTTCCTTATCACGCATTTCACCGACCATGATGACGTCGGGGTCGGCTCTTAGGAATGCCCGCATGGCTGCAGCAAAATCGAACCCTATCTTGGGTTTGACCTGAACCTGGCGCAGCCCGCGCTGGGTGATTTCAACCGGGTCCTCAGCTGTCCATATTTTAGTTTCGGTTTTGTTGATATACCCGAGTGCCGAGTGAAGTGTCGTTGTCTTACCGGAGCCTGTCGGCCCGCAGACAAAGATGATACCATAGGGCTTCGTGACCACGTCGATAAAGTTATTATAATTGTCCTTGGAGAATCCCATCTTCTTCAGTGGAATCGGTTCACCTGCAGCCAGGATACGCATGACGATATCTTCCAGCCCCCCCTGGGTGGGTATGGTGGCCACACGAAGTTCTATGTCTTTCCCGCCGTATTTCTTGAAGTTGATTTTTCCATCCTGCGGCTTTCGGCGTTCGGCGATATCGAGGTCCGACATGATCTTGATACGGGAAACCACGGCATTTTTATAACTGAAGGGAATCGTCGAATAGATAGTGCAGGCACCGTCTATGCGCACGCGCACCTCCGTATTCTGTTTGCCGGGATACGGTTCAATGTGAATGTCGGAGGCCCCCCGTATATAGGCGTCTAGAATAATTTTGTTGACCAGCTGCACGACGGCGCTGTCTTCTTCACCGAGCGCCTGTTCCGCGTCTTCGATCTCCTCCGCTTCATCCTGGAGCTGTGAAAGGATATCGTCGATCTCCCCCATCTGTTTTTCATCCGTGGTAAACAACTTGATGAATTCCAGGATATCGTCTTTCATGGCGACGCAAAACTGAATTCCGCGCCCCAGAAAGAGGACCTTGATCTGGTCGACGCGCTGCAGGTCGTTGGGGTTGTCGATGGCGATCATTACTTTTTCACCCTCCATGCGCAGGGGAACAAACACATTGTTGCGCATGAACGGTACCTTGAGCCCGGTAAGCAGATCAACGGGTATCGGCCAGCTGGAATTAAATTCGATAAAAGGTGTTTTGTAAAATTTTCCGAGGGATGTACCGACCTCTTTTTTCGAAATCTTGAGCTCCTTCATCAAGATATCGGTTACCGGCTTTTTCTGCTGTCTGCCATCCAGCACTGCCTTGTTGAGCTCTTTCTGAGTGAGCAGGTGGTTTTCCAGTAAGTGGTCGAACCGGGTGACTTTTCCCGTGGCGATTCTTTTCTGATTGTAAAGGGCGATGCCGAATATTTTGGCGAGTTCCGCCAGCGAACGCTCATCCATCTCCGTGAACGGGCGATCCTTTTTGTGGTTAATGAGCTGAATCACCCCTAGAAGGTACTTCTGGAAAATGATCGGGTGCGCCATGACCTGCTTGGTTTTAAAGCCCGTTTTCAAATCCCAGCTGCCGTCAAATTCCAGGGCTTTGTCTGTGGCCGTGACCTCTTCGCTGTCGTAGACGTTCTTGATATTGACCGGCTTTTGTTTGAATGCTGCGTAGCCGGCAATACTGGCGGGGGAAACGGGGATACGGATCTCAGCCACTTCATCGCCGGACTTGAATCGGGAGACCAGTTCGCGTTTTACACCGTCGACCACATAGACGGTCATACGCTGCGCATCGAACAGGGATATAATTTCGTCGTGGAGATCGATGAGCATTTCATCGAGATTGGTGGCTGAATTCAGCTTGTTGCCGATTTCCTGGAGCCTGGTCCGGTATTCGACCTCTGTTTTAAGGTCCTGCACATCGTTGCTGCTGGTATCAAAATCGTTTAACATGAGGTATTACCCGTCACTTTCAATAGAAACAGTTTTTCCATTTTTCAAACACGATCCATTATTTCAGCTTTTTGTAATTCGCGTATATTTTCTTAGTGCCTCCGCCAATTAAGAGTATGCCGATCAGGTAGAAACAGAACCGGATGTATACGGTCATGGATGCGAACTGTTCGATTTTTGCTATATCGGGCATCACCTGCGGAATTCTGTAAAACACACCGATTCCCATCGACAGGAGCAATATCCCCCATATAAACTGTATGGTTCTCTTGTTATCGGACATATGGATAAATTTTCATGCTCGCCCGCGCATAACAAAGCATGAAATATAGGTTTTCATTGAAATATTCATGGGTTTATTCCAGTATTAAATACCTGGTCCTCTGGGCCAGGTCAGAGCCCTTAGGCTCTGCCGAAAAATTAACCCGAAGTTTTGAGTGATCTAAAGTTATAAGTGATCTAAAGTTATAAGTGATCTAAAGTTGCTGAATCGCTTCGCTCTTTCGTTTATAAAAAACAGATAGAATTCCTTAACTTTAGGCACTTTAGGTCACTTTAGCGCACTTTAGTCAATTTGTGTTAAGAAATAAACACTCCCTTCCAGGGAGAAACCAGTGCCGGGCCCTCTGGACCCGGGTATCTACTTTAAATGCAACCAACCGGCAGCACAAGGACTATAGCGCAATTTGGCCGGTTGTGTCAATCACCTGAATAGCATGGCTCAATAAAGAGATTGTTCTCGTTCTCCGCGCTGTAGCGTGGGAAATGTCCTTGTTTTGGCGATGCATCCACTACTATTCGGTGTAGGAGCCTTTGAACACCGCCTTTCGTTTTTCAAGAAAGGCGGTGGTGCCTTCCTTTGCATCCGGGCTGGCTACACACACAGAAAAAGCGTCCGCTTCAATCTGGCAGCCCGTAACGATATCGACGTTCATACCGCGGTTGACGGCCTGCTTAGCCGCGCGCAATGACACACTGCCCCGTGCAGCAATGGTTTCCGCGGTTTTCCGGACCTGATCCATCAACGCATCCGGCGTGCAGACACGGTTTACAAGCCCCATTCGTTGCGCCTCTTCGGCTGAAATCATTTTTCCGGTGAAGATAAGCTCTTTGGCTGCATTCTGCCCGATGAGCCTGGGCAGTCTCTGGGTTCCGCCGAACCCGGGGATAATACCGAGAGTAATTTCCGGCAAACCGAATTTGGCGGATTCCGAGGCATAGATGAAATCACTGGCCAGCGCGATTTCGCTGCCGCCCCCCAGGGCAAAACCGTTCACGGCTGCGATGACGGGAATGGGCAGCGCCTGCAGCTTGAAAATGGCTGCCTGTCCTTTTTCCGAAAACAGCTTGGCCTGCAGGGGGTTGAATGTTGCCAGTTCGTTGATATCGGCGCCGGCCACAAATGCCTTGTCGCCGGCCCCCGTCAGAATCAGCACCTTCAGGGCGTCATTGCGGGCTATGGCGTCCAAGGCGTCTGACAACTCGGTGATCAGGGCGCCATTGAGCGCATTCATTGCTTTGGGTCGATTGAATGTGATGAAGGCCAGATTCCCTTCAATATCGTAGATGATGTTCTCATAGGCCATGGGTTTTCTCCTCCCCTGCATTAGAAACAATCAGTCGTTTTTTTGACCGGTATCGAAATCGAAACAATATGACACTTTGGCCCTAAAATCTGAACGTTTACACCCCTTGATAGCTCATGTTGCGCGGCACATAAAAAGGCCAATGACCTCAGTGAACACCCGGAAATCGATTCCGATACCGATCCCGATAGCGATTTCGACAACCCCTATACCATCAAGCGATTGCCTTTTTCAATGTTAAATAATGGTAAAAAAGCAGCAGGGCTAAAGCCCTGGCCTACAGACCCATACCTCCCACCGAAAACGTAGCACAGAGTTTTAACCCTGCTAAAACAGACCCTCCCTACTGCCTACTACCTACTGATTTCTGCTATATAGCTTCTGACCTCCGGCCGCTACCCGTTGCTTTTGGCGGCCACCTGGTTTCTGAGCAGGGCCGTCGGGTTGGTTTCCTTGATATACTTCCGGATGCCCTCAACGATGCCGCTGCAAATATGATCCTGATATTGCGCCGTGGTCAGGCGTTTGCATTCCCGGGAATTACTGATGAACGAGGTCTCCACCAGTATGGCCGGCATCTGCGCCCCTAAAAGGACGTAGAAAGGCGCCTGTTTAACCCCTTTATTTTTGATCCGCTTATAAGACTTGCGCATGTGGCTGTTGAGTGAAGATTGAACATGGGTCGCCAACCGGCTGGATTCATGGATCTTGGCATTCTGCATGAGGTCGTTCAGTATGGTTTCCAGATCGCTGATATTCTTGGTGGAGGTCTGGTTTTCAAAAGCGGCCACACGAATGGCTTCATCGTCCGTGGCCAGGTTCAAAAAATAGGTCTCTATGCCGTAGGCCCGGCGATCTTTGGCTGAATTGGTATGAATTGATATGAACAGATCCGCATTCTTGGTGTTGGCAATGGCGGTCCGCTCTTCCAGCGTCAAGTAACGATCTGTGCTGCGCGTGAGAAACACTTCACAGGAGAGCTCCTGTTCGATTTTTTTCTTCAGTTTCTTGGAAATGGCCAGAACGATTTGCTTCTCATGGACACCCTTCAAGTACCCCGGTGCCCCATAGTCCCGTCCACCGTGCCCCGGGTCGATGACAATCCTTTTAACCCCCAGGGCGAATTGTTTCGCCAGCGCACTGGGACCAATTTTTTCTTTGTTCGTTGCATGCTCGCTGGTATTATTTTGGTGTTTTCCGACAAGCGCATCCTCTCCCCTGACATCGATGACAATCCTGAAGGGGTTGGAAAGTTTGAATATTTTATAATATTTGTAGGATTTTATGTCGATAACCACCCGGACCGCATCCGGTCGATACTGCCCGGCCCTCACCTTGCTCAGCAGGTTGTCGTTGATCGGAACGGATGTGTCGATACCTTTTTTTAGGACACTGTTCATCAGATCCACGTAAAGTCGTGGTGGTTTTTTGATGGAAGGATCCGGTTTGAGGATGTGGTGCTGATAGCGAGTCTCCCGATCCGCGTCGATGACGATGCGGGTATAACCGGGATTGGACCACGATCTCAACCCCTGGACAACAGTCCTTCTACCGTCGGTCTTCGAAGACCTGGCCGGCCCGGTGTTCCCACCGCTATCTGCGTTCTGGATCACCTTGGCGATGTCGTCGGATTGTTCAATGTACAAACCGTTGGAAGCTTCTTTTTTACCAGGGTTCGCAACCGGTACGTTTTTTTTGCCGTATATGGCTATGATTCTTGATTCAGCTTTTTCAGCGTAGGTGCTGTTGGGGTATCTTTTTATGGTGTTTCTCAAATTTTTCAGGGCGTTATTGTTGTCTGCCTGCATGTGTGACCAGCGGTAGAGCCCGTAGTAGAGTTCCCCGGACTGGTAAAGGCTGGCAGCGGCATATTTACCCCCGGTATCTGATCGGTAAGCGGTGGTGTATTTTTCGATGCATGCCATCCACTGATCCCGGTATTTCTGTTTTTTGGGCGAGCTGCGCAGCTTGGCGTAACAGGCTTCGGCCTGTCGATATTTTTTTTCCTGCAGCGACTTGGAATCCGGGGTATGAGCAGGTTTGGGTTTTGATCGGATGCCGGCAATAGCGACCTTGGACTTATTGCGATATCTGCTCTGGGGATAGCGTTTGACAATCCGCTCGAACCTGTCGAGTGCTTCGCTGCGGTATGTCGAATTCCCTGAACGCTTGTAGAGTTCGTAATACAGCTCGGCCGAACTGAACATCCCAGCTGCGGCCCAGGGACCTTTAGGGTCAAGCCGGTAAACAGCTTCAAAACTTTCGATGCATGCCAGCCATTTGTCCCGCCTTTGTTGATGGGCGGTATTTTTCAGAAGCCGGGAATATTTTTCTTTGGCCTGGTAATACTGTTCCTTGGGTGTCAGGGCATTTACAGCAGCAGCCGACAGCAGCACGGGTGCCACCAGAATCAATACCAGCAGCGTCATCCGGCGGATGCTGAATTTGGAATCTATCCGTTCTGAACGAATGAACGGATAAAACAATCGAAATATTTCTCCACAAGTTTTGGTCATGGTTTGAAATTTTTCCCGGGTATTCAATTTGAACTCACTTCCGCTTTCAAGTCATGCAGATGATTCAGGGCTTCGATAGGTGTCATGGTCGATATATCGAGGCGCTTGATTTTTTTTATAATTTCACGCTCCGGAGGACTGAACAGTTCCAGCTGCACCTGCCTCCTATCACCTGTTTCGCCCTGTCGGGTGCCGGAAAAATCCCCGGCGGGTTCATGTTCCGTATTTTCGATGCGGTTCAATATTTTTTTTGCTTTTGAAATCACCTTGGCAGGAATACCGGCCAGCCGTGCGACCTGAATGCCGTAGCTGCGGTTGGTCCCCCCTGCTACGAGTTTGCGCAGAAAAATAATCTCATCGTTCCATTCTTTGACGGCAATGTTATAATTCTTGACCCTTATCTTGGTCTGCGACAGCTCGGTCAGTTCATGATAATGGGTGGCAAAAAGGGTTTTGACACCTTTGCCTTTCAGGTCGTGCAGGTATTCGGCAACGGCCCAGGCAATGCTCAACCCGTCATAAGTGCTGGTTCCCCGACCGATTTCATCCATGATGACCAGGCTGTTGGGGGTGGCGTTGTTGAGGATGTTCGCAGTTTCCTGCATTTCGACCAAAAAGGTGCTGTGCCCCTGAGAGAGGTTGTCAAGGGCCCCCACACGTGTAAAAATACGATCCGTAATACCTAAAGAGGCATGCCCGGCAGGTACGAAGGATCCCGTCTGGGCCATGAGAGCCGTCAGCGCTACCTGCCTCAAAATAGTCGACTTACCGGCCATGTTGGGTCCCGTGATGATAAGCACCTGCTGATCATCGTCCAGGCAGACGCTGTTGGGCACAAAACGCTCGCCGGTAATCATTTTCTCCACGACCGGATGACGGCCATCGTTAATGAGGATGTGACCGTCTGCATTCAGTTCAGGGCGTGAATAGGCATTCTCTTCGGCAACCACTGCCAGTGCCGTCAGGCAGTCTACACGGGCAAGGAATTTTGCGATTGCCTGAATATCATCCTTGCGGTCCATGATCCTTTGTCGGATCTCCTGAAAAAGCCGGTACTCGAGTTCAGCGCGCCGGTCCTCCGCACCCAGCACCCGCGATTCGAATGTTTTCAATTCATCCGTAATATAGCGCTCGGCATTTACCAGTGTCTGCTTGCGTACATAGTGCTGCGGCACTTTCTCCAGACGGGCTTTGGGTACCTCAAGATAATATCCGAAAACCTTGTTGTACCTTACCTTCAGGGTTGTGATGCCGGTTGTTTCCCGTTCGCGAGCTTCCAGTTTTACCAGCCAACCTTTGCCGTCACGACTGATTTGAATCAATTCATCCAGTTCTGCATTGTATCCCGGCTTGATAATCCCCCCCTCCTGTATGGTAGGCCGGGCGTCATCACGTATTGAAGCTTCAATCAGGTCGGCAAGGTCATCAAGAACATCCAGCTTCAGGCCGGGAAGATAGCTTAATGTCAAAAAATTGTCCAAAATCGCATTGATTTCGGGAAGCGCCTGCAGGGAATTTTTAAGCGCGGACAGATCACGCGCATTGGCGTGCCCCATGGCAATTTTACCCTGAAGCCGTTCGATGTCCTGAACCCGTTTCAGGTGTCCCCTGAGGGTGTGGGTGGCCGGCAATTTTTCAACAGATTCCTGAACCGCATCGTGGCGCATGCCGATCTTGACAGGATCGATGAGCGGGTAGCGGACCCATTCCCGCAGCCGACGCCCCCCCATGGCCGTCAGGGTTTTGTCGATGACCCCCAGCAGCGTGCCCCGGGGTCCGCCGTTTCTGAGGTTGCGCTCTATTTCGAGATTCTGATAGGAACGCTCGTCAAAAAGAAGGTATTGTCCCAGAACATAGGTTTCGATATTCTGTATGTGCGCCACGGATTGTTTCTGGGTATCCTGTACATAGGCAACGAGCGCACCCGCTGCACAAACTCCGGCCCTGAGTTTCTCACACCCGAAGCCCTCCAGCGACAAGGTGTTAAACATTTCAAGCAATCTTTGTCTGGCTCCGCCGTACTCGAAATCCCGTTGATCCAGGAAGGTCAGATAATGCCCCTCCAGTCTCGCATTGAGGCCGGGGTACCGTGGATGGGTTTCGACATCTGCGGAAAGAAGAATTTCACTCGGTGAAACCCGCAAGGCCTCTTCCAGAGCATCCGTGAACTCTCGGGTTTCGGTAACGCTGAATTTCCCGGTGGATATGTCGAGGTAGGCGAGACCGATGAAACTTTCGCGTATATCAATGGCCATGATGTAATTGTGAGATTTGGCATCCAGAAGAACATCCTCGAGGATTGTCCCCGGCGTCACCACACGGGTCACCTCCCGCTTTACCAGGCCTTTGGCTTTGGCGGGATCTTCGACCTGATCACAGATGGCGACCTTGTAACCCTGGGCAATAAGCCGGGAAATATAGGTTTTCGCAGCCTTGTAAGGCACGCCGCACCTGGGTCTGGGTGCAGCCACGTTTTTGTTTCTCGAGGTCAGCGTGATATTGAGTATCCGGGAGGCTTTTTCAGCATCTTCGAAGAACATCTCATAGAAATCGCCCATACGATAAAATAAAAGGGCGTCAGGATAATCATCCTTGACGGACAGGTACTG
>JAFDAT010000110.1 GCA_019313725.1 Deltaproteobacteria bacterium | reverse complement strand
AACTTTAGATCACTTATAATTTTAGATCACTTGACACTTTAAATTATTTATTTTGGCAGAGCCTAATGGCTCTGACCTGGCCCAAAGGACCAGGTTTTTAATGCTGGAATAAATCCGAATATCAAAATTCTAAACAAATCTAAATATCAAAGGCTCAAATGCTCCAAACATCAGCTATTGGCATGCGCCTCGGCAACCTCGTTTCGATGGTTTGAATTTAGGTCATTTGATATTGTTTAGGATTTGGGAATTTCGATATTAGTATTTCCCCGGAAAGGCGGGATTTCCACTTCACTCTAACCGGTTGATCCGGGATTGGAATTTTTAAAGATATGGACCGCAAACCCTATTTGAAAAAAGTGAAGAGAGCGGTTGTCAAGATCGGCAGCGGCGTCCTGACCCGTAAAAACGGCCTGAACCTTAACCTGATCGATGATATCACCACGGAAATCTGCAAACTGCGTAAGAAAGGCATCGAGATCATCCTGGTTTCTTCGGGCGCCATTGCCGCCGGGTTGAAAAAAGCGGGCCTTTCGCGGCGGCCCGACTCCCTGTCCCAGATGCAGGCCCTGGCCGCCATGGGGCAGAGCAGTCTCATTATGGCATACGAGGAAGCCTTCGCAAGGCATGCTGCCCAATGCGCCCAGATTCTCCTGACAAGGGACGACCTCACCCATCGCAGAAGGTATCTCAATGCCCGAAACACACTGATAACCCTGCTCTCATGGGGCATCATCCCCATTATCAATGAAAACGACACCGTCGTGGTCGATGAAATCAAATTCGGCGACAACGACAACCTCAGCGCCATGGTCACCAACTTGACCGGATCCCAGTTCCTGGTCAACCTGACCAACATCGACGGGCTCTACGATAGTGATCCCAGGCATGACAAGAATGCCAGGCTTATCAAATTCGTCGATAAAATCGACCGCAAATTATCCAGGGCCGCGGGATCGATACCCGGCTTCCTGGGTACGGGCGGCATGGCCAGCAAACTGGCGGCTGCCAAAAACGTCTCCCTGGGCGGAGTGCCCAGCGTCATAGCCAGCGGCCTGAACCCGGGCGTGTTAAAAGAAATTTTCGCAGGAAAAATAATCGGCACCTTTTTTAAACCCCGTGAAATCCCCCTGAACAGCAAAAAACAGTGGATCGCTTTTACCAAAAGCCCCAGCGGGGAAATTACCATCGACGGCGGGGCGGAAAAAGCACTGCTCACCAACGGGAAAAGCCTGCTGCCCTCGGGCATCGTAAAGGTCTTGGGCCGATTCAGCATGGGAAGTGCCGTGGTCCTCAAAAACGGAGCGGGTAAAGACATCGCCGTCGGCCTGGTCAACTACAGTTCCGATGACCTGCAGCAGATCAAAGGGGCAAGAACATCGGCCATCGAGACCATTCTGGGCTACAAACATGACGATGAAGTCATCCACCGTGACAACCTGGTGCCGACTTCCATGCTGGCCGACGAACCGGATTTGGACTGAACCCTTCATGGCAGGTGCCGGACAATCGGTTTGCCCCATGACATTTTGGTAAAAACTCAATTGACCTTCTCCCACCCATGGTATACCCTCCCTGGAAAAATAAAAATTAACGATTATTACAGGAGTCAAATATGCCGGATTCACTCTATTTCAACAAAGAACACCAGATGATCAGAAAAGCCGTTCGCGAATTCGTGAACAAGGAAATCAACCCGCATGTGGATGCGTGGGAGGAGCAGAAAATCGCCCCGCTCCACAAACTCTTTAAAAAAATGGGGGATCTCGGATTTCTGGGAATCCGCTATGACCCGAAGCACGGTGGACAAGGGCTTGACTACTGGTACGATCTTGTATTTGCAGAAGAGATTGGTAGAATAGATGCTGCCGGCATTTCCATGGCTATCGCGGTCCAGACCCACATGGCCACCCCGGCCATAAACCAGTTCGGCAGCGACTACCTTAAAGAGACCTACCTGACCAAAGCCATTTCAGGGGATATGGTCAGCGCCATTGCCGTCACCGAACCCGGGGCAGGCTCCGACGTCAGTGCCCTGGCAACCACGGCCAAAAAAGAAGGGGACCACTATGTTCTCAATGGTTCCAAAACCTATATTACCAACGGTACCCAGGCCGATTTTCTGACCCTTTTAGCCAGAACCAGCGATGACCCGGGATACCATTCTTTCAGCCTTTTCGTAGTGCCCACCGATCTGCCCGGGTTTTCCGTCAGTAAGAAGCTGGACAAGATGGGCATGCAGTCCAGTGACACGGCAGAGCTGTTTTTCGACGACATGAAAATACCGGTTGAAAACATGATCGGACAGGAGGGCGAAGGCTTTATCTATCAGATGCAGCAGTTCCAACACGAGCGCTTCGTGACCCTGCCCCTGGTATATGAAAGCTCCAGAAAAATTATCGATATGACCCTCGATCACATCAGGGAAAGGGTTGTTTTCGGAAAACCACTGGTGAAAAGGCAGGTTCTGCGGCACCGACTGGCCGACTGGCTCACGGAAATAGAATGCCTGAAATGCCTGACCTATCATATCGTCAGCATGAAAATGGCCGGTCTGGACGTGACCAAAGAGGTTTCCATGGGCAAACTGGTCGCCGGCAGACGGGTGCCTGCAGATGTACGGCGGCCTGGGTTTCATGTCGGAGATGCCCATATCGCGGGCATTTCGGGACTCCCGCCTGGCATCCATCGGCGGCGGTGCCGACGAAGTCATGTCGGAGATCATCGCACGCATGGAGGGCTTCTGATCCGGTTTATACAAGTAGAAACCCATAACACATGAGTACCTATCCCGATCAGTTGTAGTATTGTTGGATTGAGTGATCCAAATCGAAATCGGGATCGCTATCGAAATCGAAACAATAGGACACTTGAGCACAATAAGATTGATGTCTTATGTTTCTCGATAGGCTATGTCGCCTATCAGTATCTAATTTTATTGAAATCGTATCATGTTTGCACATGATTTCGGTATTAAGCGCACGGTTTAGCTTTGGATAAATTCCTGTGCTACAAAGCTATCGGCTTTATGCCATGTAGTCCAGGGCTTCAGCCCTGCCGGAACTTGATCATTGGGCATTGATTATTGGATATTCAATTCCGGTTATCCAGGTTGGGATGATGGTATTATATTCAGGGAGACACCGAGTTTTACGTGCGGCAAGTATTCGATCCCGGTCCCGATAGCGATTTCGACCCCGATAAAATCATAAGAAAACAAACACCTTCGTAGTAAAACGAAAATCACGTCATCGGGGGATCCTGGTTGACCCCTCAGGTCCTCGGATCCTTTTCTCCAACTACGTGTTGGAGAAGAACCAGAAATTTAAATTCACCCCGCGCTGAAATCAGCGCAGGGTGAATTTAAATTTAGAAGTTAAACACCTTTGCCTCCGCCGCAAGATCGATAAGGTGCGGTGCACCGTCCAGGACCATGTTGCTGGAAAAATTGTTCTCGTCAACCTGACGAGACTTGGCGCACGGAATTCAGACGCCGATGGGGACCTCTTTTTCCACCAGAAATGGCAGATAGTCGCCGGGGCAGTCCCCGGTTGTGGTTGCAAGCTTTAAATCTCGGGTTGAATCGGCCCACATAACACCGTCATCAACAAAAAAAAGGTTTACGGCATGCCCTTTTTCAGCAGCTATCTTGGCAAACTGAAAACAGCGGGTTGCCTTTTCATTGTCATCCTGCGACAGCACAAATAAATATTTTACCATTTACATCCTCCTTTTTTAAACGACCTGAACCGAGCGTTTCAAATTTTGCCGTACCCTCTTTTCCAGGGGTTTCGGTCGAGTTCCTGATATCTGGCAAGTGCCCGGTATAATGCACCGACGGCCAGTTCGGCACAGTGGGCATGATCCGGCGGCAGCGTTTCCAGAAAATCCATTATCCTTTCGGGCGTGATTCCCCAGGCGATATCAACACTTTTTCCCTCGGCCATCTGCGCAACGGTATTGCAGCAGGCATTCGTGTTGATGCAGCCGTCCACATGATAGGAAACCGCCTCCACACGTTTCCGGCGAACCTTTAAATATATCTCCACGGTATCGCCGCACACGCCGGTCCGTTTACCATAGCCGTCCGGATTTTCCATTAACGCCTGGTGGTCTGTTTTGAGGGCCATCTCGAGATAGTTCCTGGAATGGTCCTGAAAAAAATCAAAATTTCTATCGTTCAAAGCTCACCCATTACTTTCAAGCTATGCATTGGAAACAATAAATTCGCCCCAGGCGAATTTATCACCAGTGGCCGTCGACGTTGGCGTCGTCGGAAAATACAATCTTGCCGTTTTTAAAGGCATCCACTGCATCCTGGACTGTGCCGGAAACGTCATTGGCCACCTTCACACCTGCCGCAGCCAATGTCTTGAATGCGTTCGGTCCGCAAAATCCGGTCAACAGAGCATCGACACCGCAGTCGCCAACCTTTGCCGCAGCCTGAATGCCGGCGCCTTTGAATGCATTGACATTTTCCGCATTGTCTATAACCTCAACTTTTTCATCGCTCATGTCGATGATCAGAATATAGGCTGCCCGTCCGAATCTGGGATCAATCTTTGAATCGATACCCGTTCCTTGTGATGTAACTGCAATTTTCATGTAACTCTCCCATCCTGATAACAATAATTAAGTAGATACCCGGAAATTATTTAAGAATTCATACTCCCACCGCCGCCGCCACAGACCTCGTCATTTTGTATCTCCCGCAGTTTTCCCGCGATCAGGTCCTCGACCACCGGCTTGATTTCAGCCCGCTCGGCATCATGGTACACATCGATGCCCACCTGCTTGAAACCCATCAGCGGGCGCATGCCGATACCGCCCACCACCAGGGCGTCCACCTTGTGACCGGCCAACAAGTTGACGGGCACCATGCATCCACCCTGGACATGTTCCTCATTCTGGATGGTGGAGACATTTTTGATCTCCCCCTTCTCCACATCGATAAAGGTAAAAACATCACAGTGTCCAAAATGCCCTGATCGCGTGCCGTCTATTCCACCTTCCCCGTTTGAAGGGACCGCTATTCTTCCGTTTTGCATTAAAATTCTCCTTGTCTGTTGGTATAAAATTAACGTTGCGTCCTATATCCCTAACCGTGATAAACCCGAAATATTATAAATGCTCTCGGATACGCTCCCAGATCTTTTTGATTGTAGAACTCAATTCGCCTTCCTGCCGGTATTCTAAAATGGTTTTTCCGACAACCATGGATTTGACAAACGCCGGGTCAAAAGGAATTTTCCCTACAAACGGGATGCCCTTTTCTGCGGCCAGCATTTCGATTGCCGTGGTCTGCTCCACATTCAGGTCAAACTTGTTCACACAAACCATACAGGGCACCTTGAAATGTGCAGCCAGTTCCAGCAGGCGCAGCATGTCATGATGGCCGGAAACCGTGGGTTCGGTCACCACCAACAGGGCGGTTGCCCCACCCACCGAGGCGATAACAGGGCACCCCACGCCCGGAGGGCCGTCCGTGATGATCAATTCCATGTGTTTTTTTTCGGCCATCTTTTTGGCCTCCTGGCGTACCAGCGTGACCAGCTTGCCTGAATTTTCCTCGGCAATACCGAGCCTGGCGTGTACCATAGCACCGAAACGGGTATCGGAAATATACCACTCACCACATTTAACCACCGGAAAATCGATGGCATGCTCCGGGCACAGATCCACACACACACCGCAGCCTTCACAATCGATTTTGTCGACGACGAAATCATCCCGGATGGCGTCAAACCTGCAAAGGTCGATACACTGACCGCACATTGTGCACTTTTCGGCAACGATCTTCGCTATGTTGCCGCCCATGAAATCCGTTCTCTCCCGGACATCCGGGTCCATTAACAGATGAAGGTCGGCAGCATCCACATCTGCGTCGCACAACACACTGCTTTCAGCAATCGAGGCAAACGCCGCGGTCAGGCTGGTCTTGCCTGTTCCGCCCTTGCCGCTCAAAACAACCAGTTCTTTCATTAAATTACCTACCCTTTTAATTTCTGTTTTCCCAGGCCTTGCTCAATTTTTCGATGCGTCTGAACAGTTCCTGAAATTTACCCTTCCACTCGGGCATGGACTCCACCATCAAACGGCCCCGGGAATACGCTTCGGCTATCGCACGGTCAAAAGGAATTTCCATCAGAATCGGCAGATTTTCCGTCCGGGCGTATTGCCAGACATCGTCGTTGCCCATGTCGGATCGGTTGATCACCAGGCCATGCGGTATACCCAGCAGCTTCACCGCCTCCACGGCAAGCTTGAGATCATGCAGCCCAAACGGCGTCGGTTCCGTAACCATCAGCACAAAATCCGTATCTTTCATGGCTGTAATCACCGGGCAGGATGTGCCGGGAGGCGCATCGATAATGTTGATTTGGTCAGGCTTTATCCGCTCCCTCACCTTTTTGATCAGTGGCGGCGACATGGCCTCGCCAATCCGCATCCGCCCATGGACAAAATCACCGGCATCGAAAACGCCCTGTTCCAACAGGCCGAGTTCGCGCCCGACTTCGGTAATGGCCCCTTCTTCGGGACACACGGCTATACACCCTCCGCAGCTGTGGCACAGTTCCGGGAACGTGAGAATTGTCTTGCCGGCAATAGCGATTACATTGAACCTGCATATGTCGGAACATTTACGGCACAGGGTGCATTTATCCTTGTCGATTTCGGGAACCGCCGTAAAAACGGTTTCAGACTGTTCAATCACCGGAGAAACGAATAGATGGGCATTGGGCTCTTCCACGTCACAGTCCAGAAGCCGCACACCCGCCCCCAAGGAAACCGCCATATTGGTAGCCACGGTGGTTTTGCCGGTTCCGCCCTTGCCGCTGGCGACACTGATAATCATGATCCCACCTTGAATGATAGTATTTTATTCAAATGCTGCATAAGCGCATCGGCCTCTTTTCGGCCGGGCGCAGTCGGAAGCTGCATCAATATCCCCAACCCCTCGCTGGCTTCATGGTAGTCTTCCTTTGAAAGCGAGCTGACAGCCGCACAATTGAGCATGGGCTGGCTGATAGTGATGGATTCGATCAGCGCAAGGCCCGACATGTCCGCCAACGTCTCATCCGTCACCAGAAGATCGAAGCTTTTTTCGGAAACCGCATCCATCGTTTGTTGCCCCGAGTCCAGACATGTTACCCGGGCGCCGCTTTCTACCAGTGCTGTTTTGAAAGCCGGCCTGGATGGAAGGTCCCTGCCGGCTAATAGTATCTGCATCATGTGTTCTTTTCCATTTCACTTATACGTTTATTGATTGCATCCAGGGTGTGCTGCATCGATTCAACCTGGGCCCTGAGCGTGTCGATCACCGGATAGTCATCCTCCGGATTGGCCTGCATGACTGCTCCCCGGTTCCCAACCGCGCCCCTCCCCGAATACCCGCGCATCTCCGAGTTAAAGCGTCCCCTGAAGCCGCGCCCCAACCCCTTGCCGCGGCCACAACCGCCATATCCACCGGTTCCAGCCCTGTAAACGGGTCTTTCTGTATCGCACATCCCCCTGCCCCTGTCTGTCATCGGCCCCATACCTGCGGGTCCTGTCTGATTCAATCCCGGCATTGTATAACCTCCTTGCTGTTTTCCTTTCCGACTGTATTCATTTACTGCTGTTCCGGCGGCCTCTTCCACCGCCGCCGTTTCCCTGACCGGATCCATCCTGTTTTCCACCCTGTTCGGATTTGCGGCCTCTGCCCTGGCCGCCGCCCCGGCCGCCTTTGTCCTTATTGCAGGTACCGCGTCCCATTCCCGATTGCGGCCCCTGCCCCCTGGGTCCTTTCCCATCACCTCTCGGCATTGTTTTCACCTCCTCCTCGTCTTGATAAATACCTGTCTGGAACATATGGCACAAATGATTCCTGCCCGTACAAAACTGCCAGCGTCCCTTCATTTCCCCTCGGTCGTCCAGAATGATGCCGGGCCTCATGCGATTGTCGAGAAAACAGGCCACGGCACCCTCCACTTCACCGGTAACCCATGAATATACGTTGATTCCGTTGAAACTCAGGTATTGCAGCGAGGAACGATCGATTCCTCCACAAATCAGCGTGTCGACCCTTTGTTCCAACAACTGCCGCATCTTCTCGATGACCGTCCACCCTTTGGTGCTCAGGTTCTCTCTGGAAACGACCCCGGCATTCTCCGTTTCCAGCAGGACAAAGCCCTGGGCCTGATCGAATCGGGGAGAAATTTTTGTGTGAAACACTGGAATGGCTAGCTTCATTTTATTTTCTCACACTTTGTATGGACGATATCTTTTACCACCACCAACAATGTTATCGATTTTATTAGCAGGATATGTGCCATATGGTGGCAGAACATATTATTTGATCTTATTTCAGGTGGTTAACGCATATAAGCATAAGATGTAGGCGTACGCGTGGTTGCAATATTGCATTTTTTAATTGCACTATATTGCAATATTGCAATTATACTCCGAACACACTGCTGGAATCAGAACTGTTTGGCTATAGGAAAGGCACTTTCGGTGAAGCTAAAAAAGGGAAAACCCGGGCGCTTTGCAGGAAATGCAAGAGGGGACATTGTTTCTGGACGGTAATCGATAGCCTCGTCAATTTTTATAGCATCGCCTCCGCCCTGATAATCCGGAATGTCGCCTGTCCCATGGCGACCAGTCCGCCCTCTTCATCCCGGCTCTCACCGCGCACGAAACAGGAGCGCCCAGTGCGGTGCACCACCCTGGTTTCACAGGTAAAAACCGGTCCCCTGGCAGGCGCAGGGTACTGGATTTCGAGGTTGACCGTGGTGCAGTTGGTCCCTTCGCCGGGTGCCGACAGGACGGCCCACGCCATGGTCGAGTCCATCTGGGTAAAAAGAATGCCCCCATGCGGTTGCCCGGGAAATGGCCAGCAGACGTTGTCCGGGGGCCTGAGTTGGGAAACGGCCCGGCCATCTTCTGCGGATATCACCTGCATGCCGATGGTATGGTACAGCGGATTTGCATTGAATTTCTCAAACTGTGCACTGGAAATTATCATCCCTAAATTCCTTACAGGCTAGACGTTGATTTTATTACACTATCATGTCAACATGGAATAATAAAGTCTGACGTTCCACAGAAAAAGGAGAAAACATGGACAAGACCACGGAAAACCTGAAAAAGGCCTTTGCAGGAGAATCTGAAGCACGCAACAAGTACACCTTTTTTGCCGAAGTCGCCAGAAAAGAAGGCTACCGCTATATCGCCAAAATTTTCGAGGAAACCGCCGAAAATGAAATGCAGCACGCCAAAGATCACCTGCTGCTGCTGGACGGCATCGGGGACACCCTGGCAAACCTCAAAGAGGCATGGGGCGGGGAAGATCATGAAGTAGAGAGTATGTACCCGGAATTCGTAAAAACTGCCGAGGAAGAGGGCCACAGGGATGCCGCCATGGCATTCAAACAGGTTGCCAAGATCGAAGCACACCACAGGGCCCGATATGAAAAAATTATCGCCATGGTCGAGGCGGGTACCGTGTTCAAGCGCGAGGCACCCATCAAGTGGAAGTGCAGCGTCTGCGGGTACATACACGAAGCCACCGAACCTCCCAAGAAGTGCCCCTCGTGCAAGCACCCGCAACGGTATTATGAACCGGCCTATCTGGATTTTTAAAAGAGGAAGCTGCAGGCTGACTGTGTGCCGCAGGATTTACCCTAACGTTGCAACTATAGTTAGATACATCATCTTAAGCTGAATGGAAGCCGCCTGGTGCGACGAAGGGATCGAAATCACTACCACCAGCTAACCACCTCGTCAAATTCAAAGATTAAATCGATAAGCTCGTCATAATCAGGCGGTTCTTCATCAAATTCAAACAAAGGAAACTGCAGACAACTATAACCTAGCGACAGGCTGTACATAAAAGTTCGCTGCAAGTCATCCGGCGGTGATTTGAGAATATGTAACATTTTTCTTCGTTTTGGCATCTTATTTATCCCATGTCATCTGTTGTTAATTTCGGTTACCAAAGGGTATGACCAGATCCATTTTCTTAAGCTCTCTTGCCAGTTTTTCTATGGGTAAGTATTGAAAACCATATTGGGTGTTGCTCTCTACATTTGAAATAAATGGGCACTCCATTTCCTCCAGCCACTCTAAATTCTCTTCCAGTTTTTCATTAATCTCGATTGCGATATCAACAACGAAGAGGTAGGCCCAATAGTTATGGGCTGCCAGGCCGAGCGCTGTTCGGGTGCCCTCCCAGATATCTTCAGATCGCCTTACGATCACGGCACAATGTTTAATATTTTCCATTTTAAAATCTCTTTTTTTTTAGTTTACTTCAAAAAGTGATGTAACGATCGCACGCATAAATCATCTCAGCATGCCATGATTGACTGGAAAACCCTTTTTTGTCTATCTTAGCTTCAGAGATATCAATTTTGTTATCCTCTAAACCCACTTTGCACAGTGCGATGTCGGCCAGTCCCTCGAGTTCAATCAGGCGTGAATCTGTGCAAAGGCGTGTTCCAAGATGTGTAAAAAATAATTTTACCTTTACACCCTTCTTTTTTGCGGACCGGCATAATTTGATCAACTGGTTCAAATTATGATCGGAACTTACATATACTCCAAGAATTTTTTCCATGTCATAACCTTTCTTATCAACAGTCAACGCGCGGAATACATGTCACTCCCCATAGAGCCCAATCTTCCGCAGGTCTTGGTATTTTCTCTGAGATTTGAACTTCTAAAGTTTTTTTTTGTTCGCCTGTCAAGCCAAGATTTTCAAATTGCCGGTCTAATTTTACCCAGAAAAGTCCCTGGTGAAAGGCTCGGGTTCTGCTGATTCGCGCGAGCAAAAATCTTTCCTGAATAGCCCCTAATCTGGCCACCAGTCTGACATTTTCGTTTTTTCCGGAGAAACGGCTTTCAACCAGTAGAGCGACTAATTGATACTGTGTCCTTCCTATCTCCGTACGCTTTATTTGACGCTCCCATTCTATGTGCATTTTTGCTTCGTTTTTCTGAACGATTTTTCTTTGCAAATATTGAGCGCTTGACAACTCCCGCCGGTCAGCCAAATCCACCAGAGTGCTCCCGGGGTTTATCGATTCCAAGAGGGGTCCGTCTTTCATCGATGTGTTTGATCATCAGCATTGCCATCTCATGGGTTCCATGGTGCCCATTGTCAGAACTCACTGCATGTACAACATGCCACATTGTGATATCATATACATTGACTTAGATCAATTGTTTGAATTTGAAAATGATAAAGAAGAGTACTGTCCCGGCAGGAGATTTGCTGAGGTGTGGTGACCTATGTTTGGGGCGAACGTCGCTGATAAGCGGGCCCACAATCATGGGCGAGCCTCGCTGTATGCGGCACCCTGGAACGGCGCAAGATTACGGGATTGCTTTCTGAAAATGTCAATTGGTTTATGCAACTATGAGGTAGTTGCAGGGCCGAGCAAATATAAGTACGAATCATTACATCAGGATTCGCCAATGCATTCCTCATCCCGGCATCCATCATCCTTGCCAAATTTCATGGAGGATCGGGTTCTGTGCAGCCTGTCCTCTTCCTTGTCCTTACCAACCGTTATACTGCCTTCACTGTCTGGGGAGGCCACTTTACCAATGCATTCCTCTTCCTGGCAGAAGGGTTTGGATGCAATCGACATGGAAGATTCTGTCGTGGTTCTCTCGTCCTTTTTTTTCATAGTTATCGTTTCCCTATTTGAATAACTCACGGATGCCGTCTCCGTATTGACATCATCCTGAAAATTGATGTCCTCTGTCGCAGAAGAAACACCGCTATAGACATCTTTGAAGGTTTCCCGGATCTCTTCCAGGGGTACATCATCATATTCTCCCCGGAACAGAATGTAGTCCATATGCTTATTACCGTCCAGATCAAAGGGGTGGTAGATGGAATCGTTTTGCCCGTCAAAATCCAGCGTTCTCAGGCGAAATTTTTCACAAAGCTCGATATTGAATGCAGGGGTCGCTTTT
>JAFDAT010000003.1 GCA_019313725.1 Deltaproteobacteria bacterium | reverse complement strand
ATAATCATCCCTGCGGTGAAGAGGCTCGTATCCGGAAAGGGTTCTCCGGGTTTTCGGGTGAAAATTTTTTCACGGTACCGGTGGCACAACAGCATATCGTCAGGGGCATTCAATGCCGTTTCCAGCAGCGCCATCTTGATGATCGATTTCAACGGAAACAAAAGGGACTTCTGGAACTGCCACAGAGCTGCGCCGAAATATTCGCTTCTGTCGATCTTTTCAAGATTGCCCAGATCGATAAGATCACCATCCATGAGATCACCATCCGCCACCATGACTGCGGCTTGCTCATACAATACAAGTCCTGTAGAACTCTTCTTTCAACGTGTTCTGCTGTGCGCTCCCGGAACTTTCTTCGTCCACGCTTCCAAAACGGTTCATGCGGATTTCAGTGACATCCGATATGAAAAAATAAACCGGCATATTGAGATGCATGTCCATCCAGTCCTTGATCAGATTCAGTTTCTGGTTGATCTGCTCCCATGCTTTTCTGTTGAAATCTTTCTTATTGAAGCACACCCAGATGTCGCAGTCAGAACCGGGTGTCTGGCTGGCGGCGCCGACACTGCCGATGGTGTAGAGTCCCTCGATCAGATAGTGTTCAGCATCTGGATTCTGGAGTATTGCGCCATCGCGCACGGAAAACATTTTTCTGAATGCATCCTCCCGTGCCCTTATCTCCTGGCTGTCTTCGATCCCGTACACCCTGAAAGTCCGGTCGATCGCCTCCACATACCCCGGACAGGCCGGATCATTGATGCTCAACAGCCACGGCAGCAGATACAGGATGATTTCACCCGTCTCGGGAGAAAGTTCGCGAAACATCTTTTTCCGGAATTCATTGTATTCCAGGTACAGTTTTTTATTGCGGGCCAGTACCTTGCGTATATGGGTAAAACTGCTGTTGTCCATTTTAAATCCTGCTTATATTCAGAGGGGTCCCGGCAATATTCTCATTGGCCTTTTTCAGTTGTTCCTCACCGGATATTATGGCAACACCCTGTCCGGCATCGCCGTTCGAAAAATATTTTTTCGCTGCGGCAACGATATTTTCGTGTTTCAGCCCGAGCAGCCGCTCTTTGAATTGCCTCCTTTTATCATCGGTCAGGCTCACCAGCCGACGGTAAAAGTCTTTCTTTGCCGAGGGTCCCGGGGGATCGGGTTTATCAATTTCCGAACATACCTGCAGTATGGCTTCTTTGATGTCTTCCGTGCTGTAGTTTCCGGATACGATAAATTCCGAAGCTCCTTCGAATGCCTTAAGGGTTGCCAGTATATGCGGGTCGCGATAGGAAGCAAAATTGAACAGGCCGGTTTCGGAACTGTACAGCGCAAACCCGCCGTAGGCGCCGCCTTTTTCACGAATTTCCCGGTGCAGGTACATGGAGCGCAGCATCTTGCTGATCACGGCCAGGGCGGGTGAATCCACGTGTTCCATGCGCACGGTATTGATGGTCTTGGCAACAAATGACACCGCACTGGATGTACTCCAGCCCTCTTTGCCATGTCCGGGCATCACCGGGATGGACGGGGCCGTAAAATGGACATCACCGGCCATTAAAGGGGAAATTCCCGACAGGAGCCCGCCTTCGGATACAAAACCAAGGCTGTCAAGCAGATCACCCTCCTCCCCCACCAACCCGACTTTCAGATTATCTCTTTGCACCAAAAGGTCGCGGATGGCGGATAGATCGTGGGCCAGTGCCTCCATTTTTTCATCCCTAAGATCGTCGGTAACCGTCTTGATGTACCTTAACTGATGAATTCCCCCCCAGGTTTCAGAGAGCGCCGCTGTTTCTGAGAAGGATCGTGATGCCAGGGAAATCGCCAGCCGGTGTCCATTTTGAACCACCATGGAATCGAGCCCGGACCGGTATTGCAGTAACAGGCTCTTCAGCCGT
This sequence comes from Deltaproteobacteria bacterium, assembly GCA_019313725.1. Classification (GTDB taxonomy): domain Bacteria; phylum Desulfobacterota; class Desulfobacteria; order Desulfobacterales; family B30-G6; genus JAJDNW01. Next base: position 29,828 of record JAFDAT010000003.1, on the reverse strand, counting down.
GGTATATCGCTGAAATCTGATTCAAAAAGGACTTCAGCGATAATCTCAAACAATTTTTCCAGGTTCCGTGAGAGGCATTTCCCGTTTATGGACAGATAGGGAATACAAGCTCCGGCCTTGTCAAACCGGGTGCGGGCTGTGCCGGACAGACTGATACCGCCGGTGTGGGCGTCGATCATCCTGACAACATCGGTAAACGCCCTGCGCTGCGTGCCGATTTTCGGCAGGACGTAACACAGAAAAGGCGCCAGGGGAATAAGCGCCTGCGTTAACGGACCCGCCCCCATGGCAGCCGTAAAATAAAAAATGCCCGACGTGGGCTGGGAGTAGCAGATGGCTGGGGCGGAGGCATCGCTTTTGGACGGCATCACCGCATGGACGGATGAAGGGATGTCTTGCAGGACCAGGGTTGGCAGGCAGGCAACATTTTCTGTTTCTTCCTGCAATGCTTTCAGGGAAGCTGTGTCCTGCTCGATGGACGCAACCTCTTTGGCCGTCAGTTTTACCTGAATAGCGGCCAGTTCCTTTCTCACCCGCTCTATTTCCCCGGCAGCCTTGGACGGGTCGGGTTCGAGGGTAAACAACACCCGGTGCCGGTTATCAAGCAGATATTGTTTGATGCGGCCTTCAAAAAAACCGCCCCGATCCGCCGCTTCCCTGATCCTGAGAATATCCGCACCGAATTGCAGTACCTGTTCCGGTCTGCCGCCATGAAACCAGCTGCCGGAAAAGGTCAGCAGCAGTTTTATACCGAAAGGGTAAGGTGTGTTGGTGATTTCCTTGCGATGAAATTCGATCTGGTGGATGGCCGTGTCGATCAACTCGCGATCTATGCCGCCCTCGGCCAACCGGGTCAAAGTATCAAAAATGATATTTTCAATTTTACCTGCATCGGCGGGACTCACATCCTTCAGGCCGCAGGCAAAAAGAGTGTCCCGATTGTCCGCGTCAAAACCGGTGACATCTGCAAGGGATGAACCCAGCTCCGAATCGATCAGCGCCTTTCTCAAGGGCGAGGCCGCATTTCCCAGCATGATTTGTTCCAGCAGTTTGAGCACCAGCACCTCAAATGTATTCTTGATATCGGCACACAGCCAGGCAACACACACCTGGGACTTTTTGGCGGGGTCATCACCGGCTTCCAGGGGGTACGTGTAGGTGGCCGTTCTGGAGTCTTCCCAGCGAGTCTGGGAAGGAACTTCGGTTTTCGGGTCAATGGCTGAATAATGATTTAATATTTTATCATGAATAAATGATAGATGCTCACCGAGCGGCAGATTGCCGTAGGTATAGAAGTAGGCGTTGCTCGGGTGGTAGTGCTGCTGATGAAAACGCCGGAGCTGATCATGGGTCAATGCAGGAATGTCTCCGGGCTCACCACCCGAATTGTACTGGTAGGTCGTATCCGGATAGAGGGCATTCAGCAGCGACCGCGCCATTACCTGGTCAGGCGATGACATGGCCCCTTTCATCTCATTGTAAACCACGCCCTTGTATACCAGATTCACATCGTCTTCTTTACCGGGTACCGCCTCCACCTCCAGGCGGTGTCCCTCCTGTTTAAAACTCAAACGGTCGATATGTGGAAAAAATGTGGCATCCAGGTATACATCCATCAGGTTGTAAAAATCCTTTCGATTCTGGGTCGAGAAAGGATACATAGTCCAGTCCGATGCGGTAAAGGCGTTCATGAACGTGTTCAGACTCCTCTTCAGCATCGAAAAAAATGGATCGCGCACCGGAAATTTTTTGGAACCGCACAAAACCGTGTGTTCCAGTATGTGGGCCACGCCGGTGGAATCCGACGGGACCGTTTTAAAGGCAACGCTGAACGTATTCTCGGTGTCCTGGTTGCCGATGTGAATATGCCTGGCGCCCGTGGAGATGTGCCGTAACTCGTAGAGCTTCGAATTGATTTCCAATAATTCCACAACCCGCTGAATTTCATATCCGTATCGGGCGCACTGTTCTTTCAGATGGCTGTCATTTTCATTTTTCACTTCAGGCATAACTTTTCCCTCAAAATAATTGCGTTTGTTCTTGGCTATAACGACCAACCGCCCTCTGCACTCAAAAACATGATTGTAATTAAGGCCGAATATATTAGGTTACAATATATAACCCTCTGCTCTTACGCGTAATTCTACCCATGTTGTGCAGGCGGTAAATGGTGTTGCGCACCTTTTTTTCTTTGTACCCGGTTTTTGAACGAATCTCCGCAAAGCCTACCCCGTTCCGGGAGTGTTTGATTATCCGATAAATTTTTTCAGCAACGGTCTCACCCTTTCCGCCCTTCTGGCTTGACAAGGTCGTTTTACCCCCTGTCCGCCCCTGCCCGGAACCTGCCTTTATCAGGCTTTCAATTCGGTCCAGTTTAGCCAGCAGGGTATCGATATCTTTACGGGTCGGAATGTCGTAGTTGCGGATAAATAATTTGACCATAGCGTCAAAACTGGCCGGTTTCCTTTTTTTTCGTGTCATGGCATCCCCCTATAATTTTACACGTGGCGATCAGGCTAATTGATAACAAATATAAAGTCAAGTCAGGTACTTCGGGTTGATAAAAACACGAAATAGCCTGAACCCCATAGTTGCATAAACAACCTGGCAAAGTATATATAATGAGTTGTTATTATAACCAATATTGTAGAAATGGAGCCATTTCCTGGATATCCCCCAGGTGAATTCAATTGAAACAGCCATGCTTTCATGGTAGTTTTATAGGTTATGATTGAAGCACAGGAAAAATCTATTGCCCTCAAAGAAAGAGTCAGATTGTTTCTGAACCGGATAAAGGATCTGCAGGGCGACCCCCACTATATTGCCATGGGCATGGCCAGCGGTGTTTTCGTTGCCCTTACGCCGACCATACCCTTTCACACTGCCCTGGCCCTGGCCCTGGCATTTATCCTGAAGGGCAGCAAACCGGCTGCGGTTATCGGTGCCTGGCTTTCCAACCCGCTGACCATACCCATCTTCTATTACGGTTGTTATAAAACCGGGACGTTGTTCCTGGGGGAACCCATACCGTATGATGTCGGCTTTGAATCGATTCCCGGACTTTTCCGACTGGGCCTGGATGTAACCCTGGCCATGCTCATCGGTGGCGCCTTACTCGGGATCATACCCGCCGTAGTTGCCTATTTCGTCACATACGCGGTAGTGTTGAAATTTCGTGAGCGATCCCGGCGCAAGAAAAAGGAAGCATGACTTCACCACAAACCCTGATGAAGGCCTGGAACCTTCACCCGAAAAAACAGCTGGGCCAGAACTTTTTATCGGATCCCAACATGGCCGGTGTGATCGTTAAAAAAGCCGGGATAACCGCCGATGATGTCGTCCTGGAAATCGGTGCCGGCCTGGGCTCGCTGACACGCCCCCTGGCCAAAAAAGCACGTAAGGTGATCGCCGTTGAAAAGGACCACCGGCTGATCGGGCTCTTGCACACCGAACTCACTGCCGCGGGTCTCAGCAACGTCAGCCTGATGGAGCAGGACATACTGAAGCTGGATATCCCGTCTGTCGCTGCAAGCGAAAAATGCACCCTCGTCGTCATAGGCAATGTCCCCTACAACATATCGTCCCAGATCCTGGTGAAGATCCTGAAAGCACGATCCTGTATCAAAAAAACAGTGCTGATGTTCCAAAAGGAGCTGGCACAAAGAATTACGGCTTCACCCGGATCCAAATCCTACGGCCGTCTCTCGGCCATGGTGCAATATTGTGCCCAGGTGGAAATTCTGACGGAAGTCAAAGCCGGGCTGTTCTATCCGAAACCCAACATTGACTCGCTGGTACTGGGCATTCATTTCAATCCCGGAGCCGAAAAATTGGTGAGAAATGAAACGTTTCTATTCGATGTCATCAAAGCGGCCTTTTCCAAACGGCGCAAAACACTGAGGAACGCTCTTGCGGGGTTCATTCCCGGATTCGATGCCAAAGTCGCCGCCAAGGCACTTGAAGAAACAAACATCGCCCCTGTCCGACGGGCGGAAACGCTGACCGTGGAAGAATTTATGGCCCTCTCCAATCATATCTACGATGTTTACCAATGACAAAAAAGGATTCAAGTATTTGAATTCTAAGGGTTAAGCAAAGAATTTGGCAGTTCACTTGACCCCTTGAATCCTAGGCCCCTTGGACCCTTTAGAAGATGTAATCCGCCCTGTCTACCTCTCCCCGGATGGCCTTTCCTTCAAGGAAATCGCGCACATTTTCGGCTGCCATCTTCACGGCGGTTGGCATTATGGCAGGTACGCGATCGGCTTTGTGGGGGGAACCCACCAGGTTGGGCAGGTCGAAAAACGGGTAATCCAGGGTGAACCCTCCCGGGTCGCCGGGTTCGGACCACCAGGTGTCGATGCCGGCACTGAAGGACGGCACTGTCTTTAAATGATGGTACAGCGCCTCTTGCACCACCACCTCCCCCCGGGCAACATTGATCAGGATAGCATCCGGTTTCATGAGCTGCAGTTCACGACGACCGATCATGTTGCGCGTCGCCCGGGTCAGGGGAACGGTCAGCACGACCACGTCCGAGGCTTTCAGCAGCATATCCATATCCGCAAGGGTCCCCATGAAATCGAGATCAATGGCCGATCCGCCGGTGCGGTTGACCCCGAGAACCCGCATGCCGACACCCTTCATCAGGCGTGCAATGGCAGCGCCGTTGCCGCCCATACCGATGATCCCACACGTGCCGCCGCTCAGCTCTTTGCTGAAAACAGACCACGCGAAGTTCCCCTCGGCCAGGCTGTGATGCCCGGGCAAGATCAATTTGGCCAGGCAGAGCGTCATACATAGAACATGTTCGGCCAGGGGTTCGGCAAATGCCCCGGCATTGCTGGCCACCCTCACCCCGGCCGGCAGCACGTCAAAGGGAACGTTGTTGGCGCCGGCGAAAATCAATTGCACCAATCCGGTTTTTTCCAGCCGGGCGGCTTCCTGCGGATCTATCTCGGCCCGTGCAAAGCTTCTGGACACGATAACGTCCGCCTCGTCCAACACCGCCGCCCGGTCACGGGGTTCGAGTTTGGGGAGTAAACGTATTTCAGACAGGTTGCCAAGCGCGGATTGGATGGCTTCTGTTTCTTTTTCATCGGGCGTAAAAGTGACCGCGGTCAGATAGGGCATTGTTGCCTCATTTTACATCAAAAAAATAAAGAATCCTGGCCCAGAGGACCAAGCATTGCGTTGCCCATAGAAGGGGCTCTATCACAGAACACATGAGCCGGAGGATTCAAAGGCCTGAAGTTATAGAAAAAATCTTGAACATCGAACATTGAACGTTCAACATCCAACGTCGAATGTGGAAGACGCTTCGCTTTGTCTTATCTATAAAATAATGAATCCGCCTGCAAATTTTCGGAGGGTTACATATCTTCCGCTATCGACACGGTCCTATCACCCAGCATGTTCACATAACTGCCCATCTCGTTATCGTACCATCCATAGATGACGGCCTGGGTCACCGGAACCCGCAAAACCGTTTTGTTCAGCGTGGCCACGATCTCCTTGTCGATGCCCGGGACATTTTCAAGGTCGATAGTCACCTCTGCGGTCCGCCGGTGGGTCTCGTTGCCTTCTATGATGGTTGCCGCCCTGGGGAATCCGACAATATCGCCGGAAACATTCTGCTCATCCGTGTAGTAAAGGTATCCGTTGGGATCGACTTCGGCGGCCTGGCGATAAATGTCATTGATGAATTCCCGCGTTATCGGATCCGTGGCCAGTTCCTCCTGAAGGTTGACGACCAGGATAATGAGAGATCCGCTGGCCGTCGGAATCCTTACCGATTCTGCGATAAAACCGATCTTTTTCATCGCCGGTATCACCAGGCTGAGAGCCTTGGCCGCCCCGGTGGTGGTCAGTATGATGTTGTTCATGATGCTGCGATTTTTTCTCAGATCGATCTTACCGCTCTTGGGCAGACGGTCCAGCACCGCCTGTGAGCCTGTGGCCGCGTGCACCGTTGCCATGGAGGCGGATAAAATCTTGTTCGGACCCAAGGCATCCAGAAGGGGTTTAATCATGTGGGCCAGACAGGTGGTGGTACAGGATGCGTTGGATATAATGCTGTGACTCCGGGGATCATAGTCACTGTCATTAATCCCCATCACCGTCGTCACCACATCACCCGGCATGAGCTGCCCCTGGTCTTTGATCTTGAAAGGGGCGGATGCAATCACTTTCATCGCCCCCGCATCCAGGTGCCCCCGGATGGAACCGCCGGCATGATCCGAAGGCGGGGTCGGATCCAGAAACTGCCCGGTTGTTTCCACGACCAGGTCCACACCTTCCCGCCCCCATCCGATCTCCACGGGGTTTCGATGGGACTGCAGAAATTTCACCCGAACCCCGTCCAAAACCATGCTGCCGCTTTTCTCGTTCACCTCGGAAACCACCGGTTGTGCGCTCTGACCATACAGGTATGTATGCAGCCGGCCATAGGTGGAGTCCCTCTGAACATAATGGGCAATGTCCTGCAGCGACGTCCCCGACTGCCGACCGATATTGACAACGATCTCCTTGAAATATTTTCTGGCCACATGATGCCATACGGTCAGTTTACCGATGCGTCCAAAACCGTTGACACCGAGCGTCAAACCGCCGTTGTTGCTTATATCTGCCATCGTTCCCCCCCAACACATGCCCCTGCAGCAAGCAGAGTATCCGAATTGATTTTATCTTTTCCCCTCACCCCAGCCATCTCCCAAATGAGAGGAAGCTGGTTGGTGACACTGTAGCTAATATTACAGTAAATCATACTACCAGTTGGTTAAAAATCATCAAATTTCATGCAGGATTATGCTTCGCTGAGTTCGATCCTACCCCTGTAAACAGAACCCTCACGGCCGTCGATACTGATGTAGTCGCCGGAAATCAGCCTGAGGGACGAAAATATACAAACCTTTTCTTTCTCATCACAGCGCATGCTGCCGCATCCCACGACCCCGGTTTTTCCCAGTCGGTGGGCCACAACCGCCGCATGGGAAGTCACACCGCCCCTTGCCGTGAGCAAGCCGTCCGCAGCATAAATTTCCTTGATGTCGTCGGGCACAGTGTCGCTTCGGGCAAGGATCAGCGGGGTGTCGGGTTCGAGATCTCGCCATTTGTCGATCTCTTCAAGCGTAAAAACCAGACGCCCGCTCATGGCGCCCCCGGACACGCCGATCCCATGCCCCAGCATCCTGTCATCATCCACGTCCCCCGGTTCAAAGGTCATCACCTTCTTGCGTTCCCGCATGGCCATGTCGCGGGTTTGTAAAAGATAGAGGTTGTCGGGTGAAGGCCCTTCGAAGGTAAATTCCATTTCCTGCGGACTCCACTCCTTCTCTTCGATCAACTCTACGGCCCAGCGCTTCATGGTGGCATAAATCTCGGGAAATTCCGTTTCCAGGATCGTGTCGGTTTCACGCATTTCAATATCCTGCTGGGTAATGGATATGGGCAAGGTGTTGACCAGGCCGGAAACGACGTCCTCCCCCTGGTTGCCGATGGTAAAATCTCCCCACAATCTGAGGCTGTCCCCGGACCATCTGGGGTTGTGGGTAAAAAAGACCCCCGCTCCGGACTGCTCGGAGATATTGCCGTACACCATTGTCTGGACGGTCACCGCGGTCCCCCAGTCATCGGATATACCCATGATTTTCCGGTAGGTCCTGGCCTTGGAAGATTCCCAGGATGCCAATACATTGCGAATGGTGATGAACAGTTGCTGCATCGGATCTTCGGGCACATCTATACCGCAGTCCTTGACATGGCGTTTGTAATTGCGGGCCACCTTGCGCATCTGCTGGCCGGACAAATTCCTTTTGAACTGGACTCCCGCCCTGCGCTTCAGTTCACTGATGATGGCATCGAAATCATCGCGCTCTATGCCGAACGACATACCGTAGCATTGCAGAAAGCGACGGTAGTTGTCCCAGGCAAACCACTCATTACCGGTGAGGGCAGCCAGCCCCTGGGTAATCTCCTCGTTGACCCCCACGTTCAAAAAGGTATCCATCATGCCGGGCTGAGATATAGAGGACCCGCTTCTTACGGAAAATAGCAGAGGATTGTCGGGGTTTCCAAATTTACGACCGGTCTCCTTTTCGATAGTACGGATGTGTCTCTTCACCTGTTCCTTGAAATTTTCTTCAGCCGGAAGATAGCTTTCGATAATCTCCCAGCAGCGAAACACCTCGGTGGTAATGATAAACCCCGGCGGCACGGGCAGACCGAAGTTTTTAAGCTTGACCATGTTCAGGCCCTTGTTGCCCAGATGGATGATGCCGGAAACCCTTTTGCCCACGTCGTGGATGAACGTCATGGCACTTTGCGGGTCGTAGAGCAAAAGCTGCTGGAGCTTATCCTTGGGAAGTTTGTTGGACTGCTGGAAAAGCGTGTTCAGGATCCGGCTCAAAAACAGATCCAGTTGCTGAAGACCGGTTGTAAATGCAATTCTGTCCCTGAAAAAAATCTCCGATATTCTGTGCCGGGCTTTATCCATATCCTGCATGCCGTCTTTGGGCAGGTAGCGTTCAAGGATTTCCTCCGGCGGCAGCTTGGCTATTATACGGGTCAGGTTCTGGCCGTGCACATTGGCAAAATAATCGTTGATGATATTCTTGACGGCCTGGGCGAACCCTTTGAATATGTCGATGTACTGCGTGAAGGTGAAACCCCTCGCCTCCAGGGAGTGGGCCAGCATTTCCAGCTGTCGCTCCAGTTCCACGGCATGGATGCCCTCGATTCTGAGAGCCTTGTCAAAGAGCATCAACCGTTCATAAATCTGAAAAAAGGTGGCCTTGGTGATCAGGCTGAGATCGATTTTTTCCACCAACGCCTCGAACAGGGTACTCACCAGGGATTCCAGGCGGAAAGTCAACCCCAGAGCATCGAACTTCATTTCGTGGTAACTGCCGTACATGGAGGGGATGTCCACCGTGAAATGCCGTTTTTTATAAATATCCTCCTTTACCTCGAAGGACTCATTCGACAGGATGAGGTATTTAAGAAACTCGAGATAATCCAGCATTAAAAATATTTTCTTCTCGAGTTTCGGCTCTCCAAGGGCGCTTTCGAGCTTGTCGAGGCCCGGAAAGGCTTCGGCTTTCAACTGGGCGATATGGTTGTTGATCTCGATAAAGTCCAGATTGTACTTCTGGTGCAGGTGCTGGTAGAACGAAATAGCTAAAACAACCCGCTCTACATCCCCGGCGGTCACACCGGAAACATCGGCCAGCATGGCCCTGATTTTATCTTCCCCGATACCGATCAGGCCACCCGGCAGCGCCAGGCCCTTTTGCTTGAGGTGCCGGACGGTTTTTTGCACGCCTTCGACGTATGTCCCTTTATCGTCGATGCGATTGTAGATAACCGGGGGTACATATGCTTTGAGTAATTCCTTGTCCCTGGTTTCCCAGAATTTCAGGGCGGCTTCCATGAAACCGATGATGAGGTTGCTGCTCTCCACGTGGCTCTGCTTGCGCAGGAAGTGGATGAGCACGTCCTTTCTGTGGGTGATTTCATCGAGGCGTGTCGAGATGTCGCGCAGTTTACCCTCGGCACCGATATCATTGAAATACACCGGGAAAAGGCGGGCCATCTGTTTGACGAGGTTGTACACCTGCCCGATGCGGCTGTTCAGAATCCGGGTGATATCCCGGGGAAACAGATCGGTGTCCTTGATGAACACCCCGCACAGCGAAAGATAGACGATCAGGCAGGAAATCAGTCGGATGGAACGTTTTGGCCCCAGATCGATCAGCTCCAGCCAGGTGCGAATATTTTGTATGTGCGCCGGGTTGACCTTCACCTGCCAGTCGTTGCCCACCCCACTGATCATCGGGGATTGAAACCCCAGGTCGATGACATGTTCGATGAAGTAATTGACCAGTTCGCTGTCCTCGGTCTGATAAATCCCCTTGCCCATATTCAACACACAATTGAGGGCGGTGGCTGGAAAGGCGCCGGTCTGCTTCTGTAGGATGGAAAAAGTTTTCTCCATGAGCTTACGGATATAAAAATGTGTCTCATTACCGATAAGCCAGGTCAACGTCCGGTTGATGTCCCGCAGGGCCTCTTCGTGGATGATGGACAATTCTGAAACGTGCATGATCAGAAACAGAAAAATCAACTTCCACTGGTTGCCCTTGTTGCTGTCTTTTCCGGCATCCAGGAGCTTCTGGGGCATTTTGCGGTAAATATCGGCGATCTGGTTATAACCCTTCAGAGCGATCAACTGTTTCAGCATCTCTTCCGAGCGCGGATCACCATCGCGAACGATCCGATCCAGGGCTTCTTTCCAGGATCGGATTCTAACCCGGGAAATGTCTTTGAAAAATTTTTTCCACTCGTTGCCGGGACCCAGCATTTCCACTTCTTCTTCGAACCAGACGCTCGGGTCCTTCTGGGTAAGCCAGAAGCTGTAGGTATATTCGAAATAGCGCACCAAAAGGAGGTTGAGTTCGGTGATGTCCATGGATTCTGTGTGCATACTTTCCAGGAACACCTCGGCCAGGCGTCGCAGCTGATAGAAACTTTTGACGAAGAGGAAAAATGTCCCGTAATCGCAATGCCGAATATCCCTGAAGGCCCCCAGGACGACCGGTGCGAATGTGTCCTGTGCCTCCTTCGAATCCTTGATAATTTTCTGGAGATAGAGCAGCAGGTTGTCAACAGCGTCCATTTTTGTGGATGGCGGGCATTCGGCTTGAATAGCGCTTTGAAAAATACCGATCAGCAGCTTTGCAGCTTCATCCCCCTGCGGGTGCGCTTTCAACAGGTAAAAATAATCCAGGGAATAACCACGGGCTTCGTTGACGATGAACTGCCAGTTTTTATAGGGGTGGGAAAGCTCTTTTAAAAATGTGCCCAGCCCTTCCAGGAGACCGTAATACCTGGACATGGCATCCTGAAGGGCTGCATACTTGGGGTCGATGCTCACATCCACATGATAATTCGCGATGTTGGCTTCCAGCGCTTTGGATTTGATGGGCAACCTGAGCCTCCGCACTATACTTAGAAATTCTGATTTCTCATATCAAAACACTAAACAATTACAAATGGCAAACGTGTTACGATTTATGATTTACGATTTACGAAAAAACAATCGATCAGTGGTAACGCCTCCATGTTTTGATATTTAGAACCTTTGGATTTCGGAAATTGTTTAGAATTTAGTAAATTAGGATTTAGAATTTTCACGATAGACGTAACTGAATCCCAAAATATAAGTTAAATTTAGCAAAGCGGAGCTTTGTTTTCAAGATAATTCAGGCGGTGGGACAAACCCGCCAACCTCATCTTCGATGTGGACGGCCACCTGAATCGTGGTCCGGTCACCAAGATAGGGGCCGACGATCTGGGCGCCCACGGGAAGGCCCTTGGATGTAATACCCGCCGGCACAGCCGTTGCCGGCAGATGCGCCACCCCGGCCAGACCCGACCATGTGTAGAGGGTATTGACATAGGACCGGTCCTGGTCGTTGACCGGCAGGGTACGGTCGTAAAATTTGCGGTGGTCATGGGCAAAGGCGGTTACCGGTGCCGCCGGACACAGCAGCACGTCCACCTGTTCGAAATATTGCGCCCACTTCTGCCGCAGGCCCTGCCGTTCAGTGTCCATCCTGAGCCAGCCGCGATGACTTTGCGTGGTACCCCTGACAAAACGCGCTCGGGGTCCAATCTCCTGCAAATCGGTCTCCCCGCCCTCGACCACCAGGCGGTCGTACATGTCGTCCGGCATGTCCACCCCTCCGACAGCGGCAAAAAGAGCGACATAAACCTCATGGCTACGGGCAAAATCGATATCAGGCTGTTTATCCACCACCTCGACGCCGGCCCTGGCAAGTTTGTCTGCCAGATCCTGAAGCACACCGCCGACGGCTGAGTCCACGGGGCAGAGAGGGTCGTCCAGCCACAAACCGATCCGGCAGTCCTTCAGGTTTTTTTTGATCGGCGGCGGTAGTTCGATGCGCCATGCGCTTCTCTGTGCCGGACCGGGTTTTACTATAAGACGCATGGCCAGAGCGAGATCTCTTGCGCTGCGTGCCAGGGGCCCGGCAGCAACGATGTCCCCCTCGCTCATGTAATCCGCGGGAAACAATCCCGGACTCGGGGGTATGTGGCCATGTCTGGGTACGATATTAAAAGTGGATTTGTGACCGAATACACCACAAAAATGCGCCGGTATCCGGATTGAGCCGCCGATGTCACTGCCCATTTCCAGGGCGGTCATGCCTGCGGCCAACGCCGCAGCGGCTCCACCCGAAGACCCTCCCGGTGTCAGCGCGACATCCCAGGGGTTGTTGGTCTGGCCGTACACATCGTTATAGCTCTGAAAGTCCATGCCGCCCGTGGGCACGTTGGTCTTGCCCACAATCACGACTCCTGCATCGAGCAGCGACTGGACAACATCTGCGTTCTGGCCGGGCATATGCTCTTTGAGCAGCGGTATGCCGGCGGTACAGGGCATGCCGGCTACCTCGAAGGTGTCCTTGATGGTGATGGGCAGACCGTGTAACGGTCCCCAGTTTTCACCTTTTTTCAAAGCCTCGTCCGCTGCTTTGGCTCGACGCCTGGCCACCGCATAATCTGTAGCCACCACCGCGTTGATGCGGGGATTCTTTTGATCGATATTTTCGATAAAAGCCTCGAGCAGGTCGGAACAGCTGATGCGCTTTTCCCGTATGTCCGCCAATAATTGGGTTGCCGATCGGTAGGTCAGATTTTGCATGGATGGTTTCTCCTTTTTGATTTATTTCACCGTAGCGGCGATGCGCTTTTATTTCAGACAGGATTAACAGGATTTACTGGATTTTTTAACAATACCCGGTCACAAGCCTTGGAAGAATACGCTTGTCACCCCAAGGTATGTCGATAGTTTTTGTACCCCTTGCCCGGTTGAATCTACCGAAGGAAGGCCACCTCCAGCAACATCCAACCGGATAAACCCCTAACATTGTTGGCGGTAGCCAGTAGCCCGAAACAAATGTCATACCTTAATATGACCCTGTAAATCCTGTCAAAAAAATAAATGTTCTGTGCCTCTAACCAAGCTGTCGTGCGAATCATTTTCCCGTTTGACCGTTGAATTTCACCGGCTCGAAATCAACCTTCAGCAAAAAGAAAAGCGTACTTACAATCAGCAGGGCCGACACCGCAAAGACAATCCTGTACGAATCACCCCCCAGCCAAGCAAAACGATCCAAGAATTTGCCGAACACCAGGGGCATCCCCGTGGCGAACAAAAGGGTCAGAAGCGGAGCCGCCGCAAAATAGCTGGTGGCGTCACTCAGGCCGGAAAGTTTCCTCACCGAAGGCCCGAAAACGATCATGCGGGTACCGCGGGATGCGCCGAACAGAAAAGATGCCAGCAGAAAACTCCAGTAATCCTGAAAAAGAACGATCAGGATCAGGGCCGTTACCGTCGCACTCTTGGAAAGGATGTACTTGTCCCGCATGCGCAGATACCCAAGCGACCCCAGGAAAATATTGGTTAAAATGGCCCCGGTATAGAGAAGCCCCACGAACAGGCCCGCGGCAACTGATGGCCGGATCCCGCAAAAGGTGGTGGCATAGTTGGCATAAAAGGAAATGACCGTCACCACCACGAAATAGTCCATGTCCCCTGCCAGGAAAAATAGGAAATTTCTGTTCTTCAAAATATGGCGAATGGAGTCGATGGTGTAACGGGCAAGTGAGCGGCCCCCACGGTTGTTTTGCTCCCCATCCCGGGCCACTTCCCGGGTAAACAGAAACAGCAGGGCGCTCAATGTAAACAACACCCCCACGGCTATGAATATCAAAGCTGAAGAGTGCGGGGAGAATGAATACTTCTCCACCCACCGGACGATCAGAATGCTGCTGATCAGCCGACCCACGTTCTGAGCGATCATCATGTAGGCAAAACCTGTCACCGTGCGATCTTCGGAAAGGAGGTTCACGGCATAGTTCAGCCACACCGGCACGGTCATGCCGATGCACACCGAGAAAACCGCATAAGCGATGAAAAACACGAGGATAATGGACGGAATCTTACCGAAAACGTAGAGAAAACAGCCGAAAAAGAGCAGGGCAAACCCGGAAACAACGTGCAGCAGAATGACGGCATTGCGTTTGAAAGCCATGCCCGAAGTAAAATAACTGGAAAGCAGGCCAAAAATCGAGCACCCCACAAAAAAAAAGGCCGGTATGAACCCGATGACAAAACTCGAGGCACCCAGGCTTTTTAAAAATAGCTGCAGGAAGGTGGATTCGATCACCACGGGCAGCCCCAGCCCCCATATGAACTCGACACTCGAAATACCGAACACGTTCTGTTTGAAATATTTATCGATCATGCTGACCACATCTGAAAACGTTCTTCTCACCACAAAGACACAAAGAACACAAAGGAGACCCCAATATTGAAAAGCAAAACCAAATCGCTTTCTGGTTTTTTTGCCTGTCTTCAATCAAACCATAAACCACGGCACATATATCAAAAGAAAGGCGAAATAAAAAGCACGATTCACGCTCATTGATTTTGTGGCTGGCGGATGCCCGGAAGGGCTATGATTAATAGCCCTTCCATATCGTTGAAGTCCCCCTCGCGTATTCGTGTCCAACCACATGAGCGTCCTGGAAACGTTTCTTTTGCCGAGCCTGCAAAGGAATGTTTCCGTGCTGGTTTTCCCGCAGACAACCCAGGGACTGCGTTTCGATCCCGACAAGTTCAACACCCTCGGGATCAAGCTGGCCCGGCGGGCCAAGGTTCCGGTGATCCCCGTAGCCGTGAAGACGGATGCCTGGGGTGTAGGCCGGTGGGTTCGGGATATCGGCCGGATCGATCCCTCAAAACTGGTCAGGGTCAGTTTCAGAAAACCCGTCCACATCAGCGGCAACGGCGAGGCCGAACACCGCGCCACCATCGATCTTATCAAGACGAAGCTGGCGGGCTGGCAATAATAAATGTGCCCGTTCATCTGAAATGAACGGGCACATTTATTATGGTACACGGCTGCGCTGCTATTTTTTTTGATTGCAGATGTAGCACAGGGATTTATCCCTGCTGGAACGGGTTACGGGTTAGCCTCTGGCCTTCCGCCCTCTGATCTCTGGAAATTCGGTTTCCGGTCACCCACAAGGGGCACCCCTACAATGGTCTCTGTCCTCCGTTACCTGTCTTCTGGCCTTTGCGTTCTTCGCGGCTCTGCGGTGAATGGCCTTACTTAACGCTCCAGCGTCTCCACAAAACACCCCTCGAAGAGAGGATCCACCTGGTCATTGAATGTCCCCATAGGCATGGGCGGGGAGTCGTTGTCGGCAATAGCTTCCCTTGCATTTGGCATCAGTTTCTTCAACCACTGCACGGCTTTGCCTTTAATGGCCAGCATTGTGTTCCCGGGTGTGGACAGACCCGCCACCTGAGCGTACTCCGGAAATACAAGGTAGGATCCTTCCAGATTGGCTTTAACCCAATAGCCACTATAGCTTTGGAGCGTGAAGTTATCTGAAGGTGTGTAGGCTTGATAAGTACCACCCTCCCACTGCCAGATGCGTTGTTGGTCGATGAGGGTGGCCGCAGCGGGGTCCAAAATGTGGACAGGCGCCACCGTGAGCTCAGGTTTGCCTTCCACCCAGCGTCCCACCTTGACTTCATTCCAGAGGTAATCGGCATCATTGGGCGGGGCGATCATGTTCCAGCCGTATCCTGAAGTCGCATTGATGTACAGACAGTGTTCCAGGTCATGTATCTTACTCACCGGGATGCCGTTGAAGTTCACCACCAGCCCTTCCCTGGCCAGGATCCAGTAGGCCGTCCCCGGTTCCATCTCCAGGCCGTCGCCGAACTCGATGTATCTGCCCTGCTCGGGATCCCAGGTGCCGATACGGTAGTTGGCCGGGTTGTAGTCGATGCTGAACACGGCCTGGGGGGCGGGATTGTCCGGCCAGTGCACAATGGAGATCATGCCGAAATCGCCCAGCTCCTTGCCGGCCTGCACCGCTGGCAGGCTCTCCGGTACGGGGGTGCCCACTTTGAACGTGCTCATGGTTGACCATTCCGAAACTGCACCGCGTTCGTCCTCATATTTCACCCGCCAGGCATACTTGAGCCCGGGATCGAGCGTATCCATCACCGCGTGACTGGTGAGGCCGACGACGCTGGGAGCATCAAAGTACGATGGCAGCAGTTCTTCGCTGTCAAATCTTTCCACCTCCCAGTACGACGTGTTGTGGGCATCACCATCCGGGTCGCTGAAGTCACTTGCCTGCAGCGTAACGGCTGTGCCTTCGTCAATAATGGCTTCGTCCGACGGGGTTTTAGGTACAGGGGTTACCGGCAGGCTGTTTTGAGGCGTCCCGGACGGCGGAAAGGACAGGGCAAAAATGCTGTTTCCCCAGTTGGAGAGCATGTCGCCTCCGACCTTGTTGTTAAATTCACCCGGCTGGACCGTACCGCTCCCGTTGGGAAAGGACTCCTGCGATAGAAGGCTCCCATCTACACCGCTGAGCAGAACGAGTTTGTCGGATTTCCCGCTCACGATGACGTCTTTTTTGCCGTCACCGTTGGTATCCGGGACCACCTTCACATAGCTGTCCTGATCAGTAAGGACATAACTCCATAACAGACGATCGTCTGCACCCGCAAACCCATCGAAAGCGTAAACACTCGAATCACTTCCCCCACAAGTTCCCGCAGTGCCGATCACCACGTCCTCGATGGTGTCGCCGTTGACATCCCCCAGGCTTTCGATGCCGCTGGGTGTTCTATCAAGCGGATACTGCCATAAAATAGAGCCGGATGAGCCGCTCAGAATGTATAGCCGCGGGTCGGGTGTTGTGGGGCAGGTCCCGGTGTGAAATTTGCCTACGGCAATGTCGGGCACACCGTCTAAATTAGCATCTCCCACCACTGCAGGGTTGGTTATATTTTCGGTCGTGAGCACAGACCAGATTTGGATGGGGCTGGCACCTCCGCCTGCCCAGGCCTGAACACCTCCGACGTCTTCGGTGGAAGCGCCACTGACGATGATGTCCGCAAGACTGTCCTCGTTAAAGTCAGGCGCTGCAGTTCTCCCGTACACATCCCACAGGTTCGCATCCGTAAAACCCCAGATACGGCTGCCATCCACGCCGCTGAAAAGGAGACCAGCATCGCTGCCATAACAGGCTAAGCGGACCGATACATTGGCAAAGATGTCGTTGATCCCGTCTCCGTCCACATCCGGAACGATGAGCGGCTGGTACAGGCCACACCCCAGTGTGCTGTCGCCCAGGTGCCCGACCGGGCCCCAAATCACACGGGTGGTTGGGTTCTCGGCACCGCTCAAAACGTACATGGCGTCATCCCCCATATTGTTAAGGCGGTCGGAGGTCCCTATCATCACGAGAATGTCCTGAATACCGTCATTGTCCAGATCATCCAGGACAGCGAGCCCTCTTTGCAAGGAATTCAGGGTGTAAGTCCATAGTATGGTGGCCCCGTCTGCACCACTGACCGCGTAAACATACGAATCAATGCTGTCACTGATGGCATTTTCGTGCACAACCAGTTCGTCGAAACCGTCATTGTTGATGTCCGGAAGTACGATCCTTCTGTGGCTGCTGCCCACATTGTACACCCACAACGCCCGGGTGCCGCTGATCTCGTAACACCCCATTTCACGCCCAAGGCCCTTGGGCCGGGCGACGCCGTCCAGATCACCCGCAACCGTGTCACCCGCACTGGCCCTGATGAGGTTGAGCAACGGTGATGTGGGCCCAAGATGAAAATCCAGGTTGCCGCTATCGACGAACAGCGGATCGATGGAAACATCGTTAGTACCTTCAACCACGCCGATGTAATCCGTGGTGTTGTTCACGACATTGTTGTAATCAAAATCCAGAATCCCTGATGCCTGGAAATCGTCTTTGATCCCGGTTTCAAAACCGGTTATGATATTATATTTTATTTTGAGCCCCCCCGGTATGCCTGGGCTTTCCTCAGACACATAAATACCCTTGCTGAGGGCTTGTCCGGATCCAACCAGTGTATTGTGGTAGATCTGGGCGGCAACCGTTGACCCGGTGGAAAAGGCATAAATCTCGATGCCGGTACCGGGAATTGAACTTTTGGCATAGATCAGATTATTGACGATCACGGGCTGAATGGTCTGACCTGAACTTTCTGCGATGTGGATGTTGGTACCATTCTCGTATATGGTGTTGTCCAGAATTTGGGGAGCGGAACCTTCGATCTCGATGCCCCTTGAGTAGTGGTTGTAGATGGAACAGTTTTCCACCACATTGCCGCTTCCCGAACCGGAAGTTAACAGTATCCCGACACCACTGTCGCTGATATCACAGGAATCGATACGGTTGTTCGACCCAGCGCTGACAACCATGTTTTGGCCCAAAGCATCACAAGTGAACCCGGTTATTTCCATATGCTTTATCGTCACCCCGGATGCGCTAATATTGAATGCCGGTCCCCACTCTGATAAGCAACCTGGATCACCATCGATGACCGTACCTGTCGTACCCTGAATGGTTAGGTTGTTCTGAGTCACTGTGAGTGCCTTATCCTCTTCTCCTTTGGCAACGCTGTATGTTCCAGTGGCAACATTCAATATATCGCCAGCCTGCAACAGCGGTATGGCGTAGTGAAGTGTTTTCCAGGCATCATCTTCCGAAATGCCGCTGGTTGGCGTATCAGTGCCGTTGTTGATGTCCACATAATAAGTTGTCGACCAGACCGGTGTCGCGCCGATCAGGCCCAGGAAACATATGGAAAGGAACAGGATAGAAATATGGTTTGTTTTTATTTTCATGACAACCCCCTATAAATTCGCCTGGGGCGAATTTATTGTATGCGGTTTCACCGCTATTCTATGAAATTCAAACCGTTTCTGGATGCTGAATGCCAGGCCCTATATGCTGGCACCTGGTTTCCGGGCAAACATACAGGTTTGCCCCTACCGGTCTCCGGCCTAACACTGTCCTCGGGCACCCACAAGGGGCGCCCCTACAATGGTCTCTGTTCTCCGGCCGCTGACCACAAACCGCAGGCTATATGGCACCAAGACAGGGCTGAAGCCCTGGACTACTTTGCCCGGTGACAACAAAACCCGTTGATCTTCTTATCTTCTGATCTCTGACGACTGGCTTCTGATTTCTGTCTTCACTCCGGCATCTGTGGAAAATCGGGCAGGCTACCCAAAATGCCCTCCCTCACCTGTTCGACGATGTCCGCCTGGACCAGGCCGGGTTTTTCTTTGGTTACGCCTGACCGTTCCACGTCATTGGAGATGTCCCGCCTGTCAACATCTTTCACCTCGAAATCCTCGGGCAGGTCGACGATAGTGTCTTCCGGCACCAGTACGCGCACATCCTTCATGGCTATGGCGGTAACACCGGTTTCCATCCCGGTTTCCCCCTGAACCTCATCTTCTTCAGGCTCCGCGTCGGCAGGATCCACGCTGATGAACTGTTCCTTCAAGCGCTGGATCTCTTCGGGGGTGAGTTTGACGGGATCCGTGGGACGTCCCCCCAGATACACCTTGGATGTATGGAATTCCGGCACCACAATCGGGGCCGCTTCAGGATACTTCAGGCTCGCAATTTCAATGGTCGTCTTTTCAAAAGAAGTCACACTGGTGATTTGCGGGGACGCTTCGATCACGAAATCGGAACCCCGCACGCCGCATACTGCCGTGGGCGTTTTCACCTTGAACTCGGAACGTTTGAATTTCAACAGCTTCGCCACCAGAAAACGGGCCTTGCCAAAAGCCATGTTCAGAAAGGACGAACGGCTTTTCTTTTTCTGGTCATAAACGCTCTTGTTCAATTCCAGTTTGGTCCTGGAGGCCAGGGAAAGAATGCTGCCGTCGTTCATTTTGAAACGGACCTTGCCTTTTTTCATGGTGACAATGGTGTCACCCTTGTAGAGCATCAGCCCGGGTCTGACACGGTAACCTTTGTTCGCTTCGTGGGCATGCAGGACCACTACTTCCCCCTTGACGCGTTGGACCTTGGCGATGGGCGCTCCGAACCCGGGCGTAAATGTATCCGCAACGACAGCCCCCGCCGGCAGGAGCGATACGGCCGACACAGCCCCCGGCAACCCCATACTCGACAGAAAGGCGGCCATCAGAACCAATCCACAGATTACGGTCAACTTGCTTCTTTTTATATTCATAATCTTTCTCCAGCTATGATTTTTTTCATATGCTTTATTTCATCCGGAAGATTCCCGTCCCTCCCGATCGACACCCCGTACATGATGCCCTGCGAAGCTTCACATCAAATGTCGAGAAGTTAGAACGCCACATCAATCCCTACACCCACTGTATTCCTCCGGTAGTCGAAAAGTTCTTCGTTGGAACTGTTGGTAATGTGGTTGTAATCCAGGGAGACGAAAAGCCATTCCCGATAAATGGGCCGTTTGATCGACACCACACCGGTATATTTGTCATCCTTCCGGGTACTGCCAGGAAAATTCGGGTATTTTTTCTGGTAATAATAAAGTTCCAGATCCATTCTGACCTTCCAGCCCACGTCCATGGACAACCCCGTCTTGATTTTCGCCCGGTTGTAGTTGTACACGTCATCATCCGCGCTGTTGCTCTCGTAACCCAGGCCGCCGAAAACAAAACCGCGTCCCCCGAAAATATGGTAGTAGATGTCCGCATAAATATCGTGGAGGTCGCCGTCCCGGTCATCGTTCAACCGGTAATCCTTCAGATAGTACGCATAAACAAAACGGGTCAGCAGATCTCTGTTGGGCTGCCAGTATACGGCAGGCCGAATCTGATGCTGGAGCAGGTAGTCTTCATCGTCGATGGTGTAAAGCCTGGGCAGGTAGTTCAGTCCGAAAAGAAAAGACCGGGTTGAATAGGACCCGTAAATATCCGCGTTGGTATCCGACATGTTGAACTGGCTCAGGTCGGAATACCAGGTCTGCCCCCGGCCAATCCCCGCCCCCAGCACCAGATCACTGCGGTTGACGATATTGTAGTATCCGCCTGCATAGCCATATATGCCGGTGTCAGCCTCATCCGAAGGAAACAGATCCTGGCCCGTGGGTTCGAGGGGCACATTGTCATCATATATGAATTTTAAGGTAAAATCGAGTCCATACGGTTTCAGCTTTCCTTTCTCACCGAGTATCGCCAGCCATTTCTCGGCGTTTTCTTTTTCGGTCGGCGATTCGGCATTCTCTTTGACGTAGGTGAATTTTTCCTCGGCCGCGGCTGTTTTCCCCGAGTGGTAATCACAGATCCCGGCATAATAATAACCGTTGACCTTCAGGGAAGGACTTTTGTCGGCCGCGGTGACAAATAAAGGGCCTGCCTCGTCGTAGCGCTTCTGCCGGTAAAGACAAATGCCGCCATAGTAGGCGGCAAGTACATTGGATGAATCTTCATCAAAAGCTGCGGTAAAATGTTCCGAAGCAATGCCATCATTCTCGGTTTTATAATACAACAAGCCCAGGTCATAATTCAGTCCGGCCAGGTCAGGGTCTTTATCCCGGGCGGTTTCAAGATATTCCCCGGCATCTTCATACTGCCCGGTCTTAAGATAGACCCGACCCAGATTGTGAAGGTAGACCGGGTTCTCCGGATCGGCTTTAAGGGCCTTTTTGAAATTGCCTTCGGCCTCCTGATAATCGCCGGCCTCATAAGCGAAAACGCCCAGGTCATAGTAACCGCTTCCCGACTCCCCCGCCTGGGCCTGAAAACCGGCACCCGTCAAAAATAGAACCGCTAACCCAACTGCCAACATTCGACGCATAGTATGGCCCCCCACCTTTACCCTGTCATTGCCCAAACAGGCAGCAACAGACAGATATTAATGAATTGTGATTAACCCCGCGATTGAACGGCGCATGGAAACGCCCCTGAACGCGCCGATGGAAAAAATTTTCGCCGCATAGCCGCGGAAGTAAAACAATGCAATTTTTTATCAAACAATCATTGTATATAAAAAATTACATCTTCAGTAGAATTGGACCGATCGTGCCTGAAGTTTGCAACGCTTGGAGCATATGTATCTGAAAAAGCCATAAGCACCGGCTCAGGTTTCACTTTGTAACTGGTAGGCGTACTTAGGGCTCGCTCAAAAATAACCGCCCGTTTCTATCTTTTTGAGGGAAATTATGTTATCCACCGGTAAGGCAGATTTACAGGTGAATTATATAAAAAAATGTCAACGATGTCAAATAGTAATAAGGATGACCTTACATGTCCGATATCAGAGAAAAAACTATCAATGGATTGAAGACCGGGGATTCATTTACCATATCCAGAACCTTTACCGAAAAGGACATGCTCGCCTTTGCCGACATAACCCGGGACTACAATCCCGTTCATTTTGACGAACGCTTTGCACGGACAAAAAATTTTAGCGGCCGCATCTGCCACGGTCTGATGACAGCCGGCATGGTGACTCAGGTCGGGGGACAGATCGGGTGGCTGGCCACGGGGATGCACTTTGAATTCAAGAAGCCCGTCTATTTCGGTGACACCATCACCTGCAACTTCACCATTTCCGATATCGATAAACGAGGCAGAGCCCGCGCCGACGTAATCTGCACGAATCAGGCGGGTCATACGGTATTCGAAGCATGGATTACCGGGATGCTCCCGGCATCCCCGGAAGTTGAAGTCCTGGCGGCCATGGTGTCTGAGGGGGATCCAACCAATGGCTTAAAATGTGAAAAGTGAGACGTGAGACGTTAAATGTGAAAAGTAAGACGTTAAACGTGAGGTGGAAGGTGGCCTTTTTAGAGAGACAAAGATGCAGTGGAAGGGACAGGTTAAAGGTATAAGGTGGAAGGCTGAAGGGGCGGTTGGCAATAAGTCAAACGGCTCCTGCGACCTTGGAACTTTAACCCAACCCGGATAACCGGAATTGAATATCCAACAATAAAATTAGGTAATAACCCCCTGCTTTGTCACTTTGTTTCTCTGTTTCTCTGTTTCTTGCTCCAGTCTTCAGTCATCGGGTATCCCCAGAAAGTAACGCAGCCCTGAAAGATTGTCCGTGGTTATCATACCGTCACTGTACTCCTTCAGAATCTCCTTGGGGCTGAATGCAATGGCCAGTCCCGCATTCTCCAGCATGAAACGGTCGTTGGCGCCGTCCCCCACAGCCACGATCTGATCCTTGGTGATGTTTTCCAACTGGGCGATCTGAATGAGAATTTCGCCCTTCCGTTCCGCATCGATGATGTCACCCTTGATTCTGCCGGTCACGCGGCCATCCACGATCTCCAGTTCGTTGGCAAAAACGTAATCCAGTCCCAGCCGCTCTTTGAGGTAATCCGTAAAAAATGAAAAGCCTCCCGAAATCACGCCGACCTTGTAGCCCATGAAGTGAAGCGTGGAAATCAGGTCTTCCGTTCCCGGGGTCAGATGGATGGATTTTGTCAGCGTCTCGAGCTGATCGACGGTCAGTCCTTTCAACAGGCTGACCCGTTTTCTGACCGCATCCTGAAAATCAAGATCCCCGTTCATGGCCTGAGCGGTCATGGCCTTCACGTCGGCGCCGACGCCGGCGACCGCTGCCAGTTCATCGATGATTTCGCCCTGTATTATCGTACTGTCACAGTCGAATATCACCACCCGCCTGGGTTTCTGGAAACGGTCGAATTTCCTCAGGGACACGTCCAGTCCTGTTTTTTCGGAAAACTCATAAAATATTTTGCGCAAGGCGGCAATATCGTCCACATCCGATGTGTCTACGGTGATCTCCATGGCAATGTACTCGCCGCGGGCAATCATCTTTATGTTCTCTATGTTGATGCTGTTTTCGGAGAAAATGCCGGACACGCTGGCGACAATGCCGGGTTTGTCCTTGCCCATCAGGGTGAACAGCATCAGGCGTTTGTTGACAATCCTGCGGCCTGTTTCATAGGGCTCCACCCGCAGACCAAGGTTGAAATTGGCGCCCACCGGCTCGATGGCCGCCATCATATCTGCGTGGCTGCAGTCTGACGTGCCGAGGTCGACCACCAGAAACATGGTAAAATGTCCCCTCACGGCACGGGCCTCGACATCCACAATATTGATTCTCAGGTTGGCCAGAACCCTCGTTACCGAGTGCACCAATCCGGGTTTGTCTTTTCCCACTGCTGAAATAACGTACAATTCTTCCATCCAAATAAAATCCTCTTTGAGAAATATAATCTTTTAAGTTCCATTATTTTTAATTCCAACAGCCCGTGCTTAAATACGTATGGCTTTATTTGTATGTCAAGGTGTTTTGTATTTGGTGTTTTGTATTTTGTGATTTGATGTCAGGTTCCGTCCTCTGGCTTCTGTGGTTCTGGTTCCTCTGCAGATCTGCCCTCTGCGTGTCGGGGGTTTGTTGCCGATAAATTGATCAGACACACAGTTTCCTAAACACAAAATACCAGATACAAAATACTAGCATCTTCGGAGATGCTTGCATTTCCGAATATACGTGATTATTGTTTGGTCACTATGAAAGAATACAACGAAAAAATCCCGACTCCCAAGGAACTCGAAAAAGAACTGGGCGATTTTTTGTCCAAAAAATTCGGCGGCAACGTCAAAGTGGCCACACCGATACTCATGCAGCAGGCAAATGCGGACGACAGCACCCAGAAGGCTGCTCCCGACACGCATGCGATCGACTTCAATCTCATACCCGAAGAGCTGGTCGCCTACCTGGACCAGTACATTGTCAAGCAGGACAATGCCAAAGCCATTCTGTCCACCAAAATTTGTACACATTTCAATAGGATAAAACGCCATCAATCATCTCCTGAACAGATGGGCGAAATGGTGGGCAGCATCAAGAACAACGTACTCATGGTGGGGCCCACCGGTGTAGGCAAAACCTACATGATCAAACTGATTGCCCAAAAAATCGGGGTGCCCTTTGTCAAGGGGGATGCCACAAAGTTCAGTGAAACCGGCTATGTGGGCGGTGATGTAGAGGATCTTGTACGGGATCTGGTGCGCGAGGCGGATGGCGACATCGAAAACGCCCAATACGGCATCATTTACATCGATGAAATTGACAAAATTGCTTCGAGCCACAATTTAATCGGGGCGGATGTGTCGCGCACCGGTGTGCAGCGGGCGCTGCTGAAGCCCATGGAGGAAACCGAAGTCGACCTCAAGGTCCCCCACGATCCAATTTCCATGCTCCAGGAAGTGGAGCATTTCCGAAAAACAGGAAAAAGGGAAAAAAACACGGTCAACACAAAGAACATCCTTTTTATCATGAGCGGCGCTTTTACCGGTCTTGTGGATATCATCCACAAGCGCATTACCGCCAAAGGCATCGGATTCGGAGCCAGCCTCCCAAAAACGACCGACAATGCGGACATCCTGCAGCAGATCAAATCCGAGGACCTGATATCATTCGGATTCGAATCGGAATTTGTGGGCCGCCTCCCCGTGCGGGCGGTCTTCGAACGACTCTCAGAAGACGACCTGTACAGCATTTTAAAAAATCCCAACAACCCGATCATATTAGGAAAAAAACTGGACTTTGCCGCCTATGACATCGAGGCCAAATTTGAAGACCAGGCCCTCAGACTGCTTTCCAAAAACGCCTTTCAGGAAAATACCGGCGCCAGGGGCCTGGTAAGTGCTGTGGAAAATGCACTGCTCTTGTTTGAAACAAAGCTGCCTTCAACCACCGTGAGCAAGTTTGCCGTTACCCGGACCGTCATCGAATCACCGGAGCAAAGCCTGGAAAACATCCTGGATACCGCCAAGCAGCCGGATCAGGACAAGATTTTCACCGACCTGACCGAAAAGGAACGGCAATCCCTGGTGACCTATATCGAAGCCAACCAGAACAACCTCATCAGCAAGCACCACATGGACCTGACGCCCTCCAGAAAAAAACTCATTGCGGAGTGTTATGCTGCAACCCCCTCGGACGTCAGCAATATTTTTAAA
Source organism: Deltaproteobacteria bacterium (assembly GCA_019313725.1). Lineage (GTDB taxonomy): Bacteria > Desulfobacterota > Desulfobacteria > Desulfobacterales > B30-G6 > JAJDNW01. The sequence goes on along the minus strand of JAFDAT010000003.1, from coordinate 3,936 downwards.
AAAATTAAATCGTACCACAACCAGGTCAAAGCCATTGAACTCTATTTTTTAAAAAACCACGATATCAATATCGTTCTCGATGAAGACGCCATTGATCTGATCATCGAAAAAGTCATTCGCGGCCATATTGCGTTGAAAGATGTGTACAAAAAGCTGTCCGACGACTTTGAACTCGGGCTGAAACTGGTCAGAGACAAAACCGGCCGCAACCGGTTTTTCATCACCCGGGAAGCGCTGAATTCCCCTGAAACCTACGTTGGGGAATTAATAAATCTTCACGCTGAATCGCTTCCGGATACTTAAAATTGGAACTTGGATAGTATCTAAATGATAGGAATATCAAAACTTTACTGTGGAACCGTGGAACCGTCGGACGCTCTGCGCTATGGGCGTCTCTCTTCATCGCTGCCTTCTCACCTGCTGCAGTTTTCCAGCGACAAAAGACCGGTTGTGGTCTGGAACATCACCCGCCAATGCAACCTCAGGTGTGTGCACTGTTACGCCCACGCCAAAGACCAAACCTTTGAGAATGAACTCTCTTTCGAAGAGGGCAAGGCGCTGATCGATGACCTGGCCGGATTCGGTGTACCGGTACTTCTATTTTCCGGCGGAGAGCCCATGGTGCGCAAAGATCTGCCCGACCTGGCGGCCTATGCCGTGGAAAAAGGGATGCGGGCGGTGATTTCCACCAACGGAACGCTTATTACCGCTAAAATGGCCCGTACCCTAAAGGAGATCGGCCTCTCCTACGTGGGTATCAGCCTGGATGGAATGGAAACCATAAACGATCGTTTCCGCGGTGTTGCGGGCGCCTTCAACAAGGCTATGAAAGGCATTCGCAACTGCCAGGATGCCGATATCAAGGTCGGGCTGCGTTTCACCATCAACAAGGCCAACGTTCAGGAAATACCCCCCATATTCGACCTTCTCGAAGAGATGGATATCCCCAGGATCTGTTTCTATCACCTCGTGTACGCCGGCAGGGGATCGACCATGGTGGAGGAAGACCTCTCCCATGCAGAAACCAGGGCTGCTGTCGACCTGATCATGGACCGCACCAAGGACCTTCACGACAGGGGCAAACCCAAGGAGGTGCTGACGGTGGACAACCACGCGGACGGCCCCTACCTGTATATGCGAATGCTCAAGGAAGACCCGGAACGGGCCAAAAAAGTCCTGGATCTTCTGAAAATGAACGAGGGCAACAATTCAGGCCGCGGAATCGGCTGCGTCAGTTGGGACGGCAGCGTTCACCCGGATCAGTTCTGGCGCCACCACAGCTTTGGCAATATCAAGGACAGGCCTTTTTCGGAAATATGGACAGACCTGTCCGAACCTCTCATGGGGAAACTGAAAGATAAAAAGAAGCATGTCACCGGCCGTTGTGCGACCTGCGGATGGCTCAATATCTGCGCCGGCAACTTCAGGGTGCGGGCTGAAGCCGTATAGACCCGGCGTGTTATTTGACGGACGAGGAAATAGGTGGAAGGTTGAAGGTAGAAGCCTGAAGGGGCACTTGGACATTCGTTATTAGATATTCTGGGCGGCGGTCTTTCCTTCAACCTTCAGTCTTCAACCTTTTACCTTTTTTTAACTATACAGGAGAAGCAACATGTTGTTTCCAGACTATCGCGGCCGCCGGATGCGGCAGAACAAAGCATTTCGGCGCATGGTGCGCGAGACCAAACTGTCGACGGATGATCTGATTCTGCCCCTTTTTACCGTTGACGGAAAAAACGTCAAAAACCCCATCCCATCCATGCCCGGTCAATACCAACTGTCCATCGACAACCTGGTAAAAACGTCGCAAACGGCTTACGACCTGGGAATCCCGGCCGTTATCCTGTTCGGTCTTCCGGATAAAAAAGACGCACTGGGCACACGGGCATACGCCAAAAACGGCATTGTCCAGAGGGCTGTCAAAGCTGTCAAGGAGAAGCTGCCCGACCTGGCCGTCATTACGGACGTCTGCCTGTGCCAGTACACGGACCACGGTCACTGCGGCATTATCGACGGACACGTCGTCGACAATGACGCATCCCTCGACCTGTTGGCCAGAACCGCGCTCTCGCATGCCCGGGCGGGTGCGGACATGGTGGCCCCGTCGGACATGATGGACGGCCGGATCGCCGAAATCCGCAATGCCCTGGACGAAAAAGATTTCAGCCATGTCCCCATCATGGCCTACGCAGCCAAGTACTGTTCGGCCTACTACGGGCCGTTCCGGGAAGCCGCAGACTCAGCCCCCCAGTTCGGCGACCGGCGGACCTATCAGATGGATCCGGCCAATGCCCTGGAGGCAATCCGGGAAGTAACCATGGATGCCGAGGAAGGCGCCGACATCATTATGGTGAAGCCCGCCCTGGCTTACCTCGATGTCATCTGCCGTGTTCGTGACGAGGTCGACCTCCCGGTTGCCGCCTACAATGTGAGCGGTGAATATGCCATGATCAAGGCCGCTGAAAAAATGGGCTGGCTGGACGGAAAAAAAGTCATGATGGAAACGCTCACCGCCATCAAGCGTGCCGGTGCGGACCTGATCCTGACCTATTTTGCCCTGGAGGCAGCTCGCGAACTGAATTCCTAAGACAAACCAGCCGCGTTAATATATGAACCACAAAGGCACCAAGGACACAAAGAACATTTTCATTTTATTCATTTAAGGTGTTAAGCAAATCAGTTTGATAAATGATTCACTAAACACGAAAAAAGCCATAAAATTTTGTGGTTTTCAGGTTTACTTTTTTCATGATAATTTTTTAACGTTGCTACCTTGGACATTGGATATTCATTATTGGATATTTGCTCTTGAATAAGCCACGATATTGAGGCGCTCATGCATAAAGAACCACATCCCCATCATCACCCCAAGAGCCCGGCAAAAGGGCCATCCCTGCGGCTTGTAGCCTGGGAAGTAACCCGCAACTGCAACCTCTCCTGTGTTCACTGCCGTGCGGCAGCCACCATGGGCCCCTATGAAGGCGAACTTGACACGCAGGCAGGGTTCCAGCTTATAGATCAAATCAAGGCGGTCGGGGACCCCATCATCATCCTCACCGGCGGTGAACCGCTGCTGCGTCCGGACATATTCGAAATTGCCCGTTATGGTACTGACAGAGGATTAAGGGTGGTCATGGCGCCGAACGGTACCCTGATTACCGAAAACACTGCCGAAAAAATGGCCGCAGCCGGGATAAAAAGGATCAGCATCAGCCTCGACGGGGCCACCCGTGAGGTGCATGATCGTTTCAGAGGGGTGCCAGGCGCCTTCCAGGGTGCCTTGCAAGGTATCGACCGGGCTAAAAAAGCCGGAATCGAATTTCAAATCAACACCACCATCACCAAATCAAACCTTGATCAGATAGCCGCCATCCAGGAACTCGCCATAAAGCTGGGTGCCGTTGCCCACCACATATTCCTGCTCGTCCCCACGGGAAGGGGGAAATACATCGTGGACAAGGAAATCAATGCCATGGAGTATGAAGAAACCCTCAACTGGTTTTACGATCAACGGGAAATTACCCCGCTGCAGCTAAAAGCCACCTGTGCGCCGCACTACTACCGGATTCTACGGCAGAATTCCAAACGGGACGGGAAAAAAGTGACCTTCGAAACCCATGGCCTGGATGCCGTCACGCGTGGCTGCCTTGGTGGGATCGGGTTCTGTTTCATTTCCCATACAGGAATCGTTCAGCCCTGCGGATTCCTGGACCTGAATTGTGGAGATGTCACCCAGAAGCCCTTTCAGGAAATCTGGAACGATTCGGAAATTTTCCGGAATCTGCGTGACTTCGATAGCCTCAAGGGCAAGTGCGGGGTCTGCGAATACCGCAAAGTGTGCGGCGGGTGCAGGGCCAGAGCCTTTGAAGCCACCGGCGACTACATGGCGGAAGAACCGTTGTGCAGTTATCAGCCGGCATGCTGATGACGAACTTG
>JAFDAT010000109.1 GCA_019313725.1 Deltaproteobacteria bacterium | reverse complement strand
GACGGAAAGGAACGCTTTCTGATGTTGAAATACATGTTGGATACTAACATTGTGATCTATGTAATCAAGCGCCGTCCTGTAGAGTTGTTGGAAGTTTTCAATCAGCACGCGAGGCAAATGTGTATCAGCTCTATAACTCTCGCTGAACTGCTGCATGGCGTTGAAAAAAGCGCAATGCCGGATCATAACTTGAGGCAAGTTGAAGACTTCATTTCCCGATTAGAGGTTCTGACGTATGGGAGTAAAGCGGCTACCCATTATGGAGATATTCGTGCTGATTTGGAGCGCAAAGGCACTCCGATTGGTGTGAATGACCTGCATATTGCAGGGCATGCCCGTAGCGAGGGCTTGACACTGGTTACCAATAATCTTCGTGAATTTGAACGCGTTGAAGCTTTGCGTTTGGTCAATTGGGCCTGAAAATTTATCGCGTCTCCGGCTGTGCCGAAGGCGCGCTTGAGATTATAGACGGCAAGGCCAAAGTGGTCGCCGAAGTGTTCTGCGACGGTCTGGGCGCCTGCATCGGGGAGTGACCCAACCGCTTAATGACCCTGGCACCTACACTTTTTGAATATCCTCTTTCGAAAGCCTGATATTTAGTTTTTTGTTGGGAATATCGATTTCTGCATAGTAGGCAATGGCCGGAATATGCAAGGCTGTGTTGGTGGAGCCGCCCAAGGCCATGTCTGCGGCAATGGTCTGGAATGATCTTGTCGCAGGAGGCCATTAAAACCAGTCCGTCAAAGGGATGGGCGGTGGCCATGATCTCAAGGGAATCAGCAATCAACTCCCGGCTGGGAAGCGAATATTTCATGCCCACGTGGTTCATGGCAATGCCGGCGTTAACGGCATCCACCAGTTTATCCAGGTGAATATGGCCCGGGATGATTTCGTTGAAGGAATTGGCGATGCCGATAATCGGCCGTTCCATCTCCCAATCGGTAAATCCGTCGGCCCGCAACAGCGAACGATGGGGCACGCGTTCCGGGCCTTTGGTCATCAGGTCACTTCGTTTGCTCATTTTTTCTCCTAAATCCGAATCCGGGAAGGCTTTCTTTTTTCCATTAAAAAGGCAGGATGATCAAAGCGTTACATATCACCAACGAGCACAACAGGGATTTCCTTAAACCGTTGCCATGACTTGTTATTCGTAATGATGTAATCGGAACCACAGGCAACAGCTGTGCCGATCTGAATGGCATCCGGTGTTTTGAATTGGTACTTTGCCCGTAATTCAACCACGTGGTCCGCAATGTTCATATCAAGGGGAAACAGGGCTATATTTTCAGAATTTGACAAATAGTCACGGTATTTGCGGACCAGCTGATGTTGCCCTTTTCGGGCTGGATGGGTGGTCAATTCAATATAGGTGATAATGGAGGTAATCGCCTGGGCGCCGGTTTCATACAACTGGGTAAAAAACTGTTCCAGCGCCGGATAATAATTGGGGTTTGCTTCAAAAAAATAGATAAACGGTGCCGTGTCGAGAAAAATGATATCGCCGCTCCCAAACTTTAAGCCCATTCGCCACGTTCCTGTTGCAGGTAAATATCTACATCCAAATCTTCCCAGACCTCCCGGCCAAGTCCTGCTGCCTTGCGGAAATCGAGTCTGCCTCTGGGACGTACAGCATTATCCTCTATGGGAGACAATCGCGCAATTTTTTTCCCAGCCCGTTCGATAATGATATCCTCACGCAATAAGGCAACCCGATTAAGTATTTCGCCTAGTTTTTGCCGAACTTCAACGGCTGATACCGACTCGCTCATTCGTGTAACCTCCCTTTAAGTTACATCGACCATACTTATCATCATGATTATCATGATTATTATGATTATAATCATCATAATATCGCTTTAATGCAAGCATTATGATTACCGTTGCATCAAAACAGGTATTTTAACAAAAGGTGTGCGCGTAAACTATCGACTATCCCGGTGTTACCACCGTCTGTTGAACCCCATAGTTAACCGTTTATGATCCGGGCATTGACTGCCTGCAATCGCTCCTCAGCCTCCGCCATCATGGTCTCCAGCAGTTCGGCGCAGGTCGGTACCGAATGAATCAAGCCGATGGACTGCCCCACCATCATAGGGGCGGCATCCACATCCCCTGTCTGCCAGGCATTTCTGCATTTTTCTCCTGAAATCAGCGGAATAATTTCTTCCAGACCGCCGCCTCGAGCCTCGGTTTCCAGAACGCATTCAACGGTTTCATTTCGCAGCGCCCGGCCCTGCAGGTGAATCGACTTGCAGATCAAGGCCGTATCCTGCTCCTGACGTTTTACCAGTTCCTGCTTGATATTGTCGTGAATCTCACACTCTTTTGTGGCCATAAAACGGCTGGCCATCATGACGCCGTCGGCGCCCAGTACCAGGGCAGCCGCCAGATTCCGTCCGTTGGCGATTCCTCCGACGGCAACCACCGGGATGGACAGCGACTCCTTCATACGGGGTGTGAGAACCATGGTGGTGACATCGTCATCCAGAGGGTGCCCGCCTTCCTCGATACCAGCGGCATAAACACCGTCGTAGCCCACTTTTGCGGCGTGCAGCGCATGGCGCACCGCACCGACCTTGTGAAACAGTTTCACCCCGATCGCGATTTCCGACGGCATGGGAATCAGCCAGATGAAGATAAAAGCTATCACCGGTAACGGCACCAGCTGACCGAAGATACCCAGTGCCACCGCTACAGAAGAATTTCCAGGTTTTCCAGGGGATAGGAAACACAGGCATGAATGTACCCGTATTTTCTGTCGGATTTTCGTACGGGGGTTCCTTCCGGCTCAAAAACCTTGCCTGAAACCAGTTTGATCCTGCACTGACTGCACTCTCCCGAGCGACACAGCGAGGGAACAACCAGGCCGTTATCTTCCAGTGCGACCAGCAGCGCCTCTCCTGCGCTTGTTTCAAAAGACGTTGAACCATTGACCCGGACCGTAAACCGGTCCTTTGCTTTGATCTCTGACGGCCACCCTTTGTACTCATAAATATTGACCGGTGTTCCAAACATCTCCTGTTTGATTTTCCATTTGTTAATTCCCAGCTTATCCAGTTCCGGCAGACAAAATGTATACATGGCCTGGGGACCGCAGACAAAAAAACTTTTTGCCGCCAGACCCCCAAGAGTCTCTTTAATCACTTCAGCGGTGATATAACCTGTTTTGCCTTTATATTCGGGGCCCGGATCTTCAATTACCGGAATGTAGTTAATCGTGGCAAACTGCTCTGACAGCTGAGACAGTTCCTGATGAAAAATCATATCATCGAGGGTTCGGCTGCCGTAAAACAGGTGAACCGTGCGCTGCAGCCCCCTGTCCGTGATTTCCCGGATCATGCTCATAAAGGGTGTAATCCCGCTTCCCCCTGCCAGGCAAACCATCTCTTTTTGATGCAGAATCGGGTGGTAATGGAAGGCCCCTTGGGGCCCTGAGCTTTGAAGTAAATCACCGACCTTCACCTCATCCAGCAGAAAGTTTGAAACCCGCCCATTTTTCACCCGGCGCACGGTAATATCATAATACCCGGTTTGCCTGGGAGAAGAAGAGATACTGTAGGCTCGACCGGTTCTGACCTTGTCCACTTCCACGGACAGGGCAATGTATTGTCCCGCCTGAAAGGGAGGAAGATATCCGTTAACAACCGTCAAGCGGATGGTTTTGGTTGAAACGGTCTCTTCAATAATTTTGCTCACACAAAGTTTAATCTGTGACGGGTGAAGCCGGTTGACATATTCAGCAACCTGGCCTTTTTCCAAAGAAAAATCATTGCCGAATTTTCTTGAAATTTCGATCTCCTGCCTGATTGTGTCATATCCTTCAATTTGTTCCATCAACTCTTGTTTCATTCTGTATACTCCAATTAGGCGTTGAGATCTCTGATTATGGTTCTGGCAGTGCGTACGCCTGATTCCAGGGTTGGTTGATAACCCGGCATTCCAACCCAGCACCCGGCATTATAAAGACCGGAAACGCCGGAAATATTGGGGAGAAACATTTCACTTTCATTTAAATCAAGCGCTTTCATGCGTTTATAAGCCATATCATTGTCAAGCGAGCCAACCATAAAGTTGGTGCTTTGCTTAAATCCAACATCTTCCGGCTCCGCATGGAACCCTAGGTAAAGAATAAATGATGACATGGCGATAGTGGTCTGCCGCAACTCAGTTTTTATGGATTCAGGAACATCTTCGGGGTCCATCAGTTCATAGTAGGTTGATATTTTAGAACTGTTGGAGATCACAGACTGGCTGGTGATTTCATCGCCTGTTTGGGTAATAACGCCTTGCACCGCTCCATTTTTCATGATGATTTTTTCAGCGGCACAGTTATAGCAGATTGATCCGCCGTTTTCCAAAATTGTATCCGCGATGGCATTGGAAAGTGCTTGAGAACCGCCCTTAAAATGCTGGGGCTTGAAATCACAATACGCCCGAAACATAAGCGCCAGGTCACTGAAACTGAGACGGTCAGGCGGCAGGCCAAGATATCCCCAGTACGCCCCCAGAACAGATTTCAGCAACGGGTCTTCAAAAAACGAGTCCAATACCTCTTGGGTACTTTTTAAAGCATATTTAAAATATTCTGGATATTTAGCCTTTGAGACATCAGGGTCTTGCATATACAGGATACTGATCACATCATAGGCAACCTTGGTGACAAGGTCCAGGTACGCTTTGATCTCCTTTTTTTCCTTTGGAAACAATCCCTGCAGCAGGAAGGTTATTTCACCGATGTCCGGCGGCAAGGTAATGCTGGTTTTTTGGGGAAGGTGTAGAAAATTGTAAAGATCATCCATTTCAAGAAATTCAAGCTTATCCAATACGCCTATTCTCTGAAATAGATTCCGCAGGGGGCCGGGAGCCTTTTCGGTTCCAATGCCGCATATCTGATGCAGGGAAACTTCAAATTCAAACCGCCCCCGGCAAAAACTGGTCGCACTCCCCCCGGGTACATTGTGCCGCTCAAGGACCAGCACTTTAACACCTTTTTTAGCCAGGTATGCAGCGGAGGTGAGGCCTGCATTTCCGGCACCTATTACAATCACATCGTAATCTGTCATTTTTCCCCTCAACGTTGGTATAGGATGCACTATTTGCGTTTCCACGAAGGCTCTCTTTTTTCCATCAAGGCGGTAACCCCTTCTTTAAAGTCTTCGGACCTGAGCATAATGCTTTGCATGGATGCTTCCATATCCAGATGGGTCATCAGGTCAACCCCCTGCCCCCTGTTAATGATCTTTTTGAAAGCACCCACGGGCAGCGGTGCGGATTTGATAATATCGGCGGCCAGTTTTTCCGCTCCGGCATAAAGTGCTTCTTTGGTAGGGTAAAGATAATTGATCAGGCCCCACTCCAGGGCCCGCTGTGCAGGGTATCGATTGGTGGTCATCAGAATCTCCATGGCTCTTGAGGGACCCAGCAGTTTGGCAAGCCGGGCTGTACCGCCGAGATCGGCAATCAGTCCGAATTGGGCTTCGGGCAGCCCCCAGGTGCAGTCTTCACTCATCAGCCGGATATCACAGGCCAGGGCAACTTCCACTCCCAACCCGTATACGCCGCCGTGCATGGCACAGATAATGGGTATTTCAATAGCCTCCAACCGGTTTAACCATTGCTGGCCCTGATGAATATCCGCCCGAATAAGGCCGCCTCCACCAGCTTCATCCGATAAATAGGTGCCGGCCATCTCCCCCAAAGCATTAAAATCGATGCCGGCGGAGAATACACTGCCTTCTCCCTTAACAATAATGACCCGGATTTCAGGATCCTTGGCCAGCGGGTTTATGGTGTCACAAAATTCTTCGAGCATCTCGAGTGAAATGGCATTGCGCTTTTGTGGCCGGTTCAAGGTCAGGTAGAAGATGTTACCCTTTTTTTCACCGTTGATGCGTTGTTCTGTCATGTGCTCCTCCTGTTAAAATAGATGTCAATTTATAAAATTTTAGTGCCTAATTTGTTCAAATCACATCATGTTTGCACATGATTTCGGTATTAAGCGCAAGGGTTAGCAGGGATAAATCCCTGCGCTACAAAGCCGTCGCCTTTGTGCCATGTAGTCCAGGGCTTCAGCCCTGAAAAAATCATGTCATCACTGCGAATCAAGTGTTATCGGACAACCTGTTTAGCCCTGTAGGTGCTGGAAGGGGCAGAGCTAAAGCTCTGCATTACAGCCTCAAGTTAACACCATTGCATCCTGTCTAACCAAGACCGTTTTTCTTTTCCACTTCGGCCAGGGATTTATCCAGGATAGCAACCATTTCATCGATCTGTTCTTTGGTAATGATGAAAGGCGGTCCGAGATAAATCATGTCCCCGGCCTGCCCGCGATCACAGCCCATGCCAAATTGCACACCCAGACCGTGACTGAGGCATTCAATTGCCAGCTGCACGCTGAAATGGATTTCGGGATCGAATGGTTCTTTTGTTTCTTTGTCCTTGACAAACTCGAGGCCCCGCATCAGTCCCATGCCCCTCACGTCGCCTACAGTCGGATGATGCTGCAACGCTTCCAATTTTTCAGCCAGATATGATCCCATCTCGTTGCAGCGCTCAACCAGGTTGTGTTCCTTGAGGTAGTCGATGGTCTTTGACGCCACAGCACATGCCATAGGGTTGCCGCCCCAGGAGAAGCCGGCGCCAAAAATGCCCGACTCTTGGGCGATGGTATCGGTGACTTTCGAAGTGGCCACAGCCGCACCGATGGGAAAGTAGCCGCCGCCCAGGCCTTTGCCCAGGGCCAGAATATCCGGTTTGACACCAAAGTGTTCGTATCCGAACCATTTGCCTGTACGCCCAAAGCCGGTCATGACTTCATCCAGGATAAGCAATACGTCGTATTTATCACAGATCTCTCTGATTTTTTTGAAATACCCGACCGGGGGTGTGGCCCCGCACAGCGATGTGCCCGACACCGGCTCGGCCATGAAGGCAGCCACGGTTTCCGGCCCCTGACACATGATTTCATTTTCCAGAGCCTGGGCGCATGCAAGATCACAGGTTTCCGGCTTCTGCTTGAACCAACAGCGGTAGCAATAAGCCGGCGGAATGTGATTGTTGTCCGACAGCATGGGGATGTAGTCGGCCCGCCGACCAGACATGCCGCTCCAGGACAGCGACCCCATGGTCATACCGTGGTAGCTCATCCAGCGGGAGATGATCTTGTACTTGGAGGGGCTGCCGTTGTCGAGGTGGTATTTTCGGACCAGTTTGGCAGCGATTTCGGTGGCCTCAGAGCCGCCGGAAACGAAAAACACTTTATCCATTACAAAATTAGTGACCTCACATACTTTGGCAGCGGCTTCCTCTAGTGGCGGATTGGTAAAATCAACCCTATAAACAAAAGCGGCTTTTTTGGCCTGGTCCCTTAAAACATCGGCCATCTCATCGATACCGTGGCCCAGGTTACACAATATGGCCCCGCCGGCACCGTCGATAATCCGGTTGCCCTGGTCATCATAAAGATAAATGCCCTCGGCCTTCACAATGGAAGGATATTCCCGGTCCATGAAAACATTCAGAACATGCGATTTTTTTTCCGACATAGCTAATCCTCCTTAGGGTTCTGACAGCTCGATGGAAATACCGTTCAAAGCACTCGGTGCCGACATGGCAATCTTCTTTCCGCGCAGTCCGACTCTGGGCGCTTGATCCAGCATCTCAACCCCGCGCTGCTTCAGGTTTTCAAGATCTTCTTCGATATTGTCCGTCAGCAGGCAAAAATGATGAATCATATCTCCCTTTTCATTGATCATTTGGGCCAGGCCGCCATCTCCTGTGTGATCCTGGATAAACTCAAGTCCTATGCCGTTTATATCCACAACGGCGGCCTTTACACCCATTTCCGGAGCCTCTTTGATCGTTGGTTTTTCAAATTCAACCAGTTTGGACAATGCATTTAAACTTTCGTCAATATCTTTTACAAAAAGTCCCAGGTGACCGATTCCTTTAATCATGGTTATTCTCCCACATCACAATAAGTTAGAAAAAGTGACAAAACATGGCATACCAAATACCCAATCCGGAAAAACCTGAATAGAAAAAGAGCTTTTATCACGAAAATACGAAAACACGAAAAAGGCCATGAAAATTTTCGTGTTTTCGTGATTGGTTTTGTTTATGCTACCGTACAACCAATACCGGCACTTCAGACTTTTTCAAAACACGCTTGGCGGTGCCGCCCATCATGGATCCTGCCAGGCTGCTTTGACCATGGCTTCCCACCACAATGAGATCGCAGTTTTTTTCTTTTGAATGCTTCAGAATTTGTTTTGCCGGATCTCCGCGTTCCACAATAATTTCATCGGTAACAAATGATCGTTCTAAAAGGCACTCCCTGGCGCCGTCGCAATATTTTGCCAAAGCGTCTTTGATGGCAAGGTCATTTCTCTTCTTGCCGATAAGTGTTTCGCCGGCTTCTTGTTCGCGTTGCTGCTTTATTTTGTTCCACTGTTCTTTACCAATGTGATAACTGATACTCGTATCCAGGCTCTGTATTTCTGCCATCACATGCAAAATTGTCAGACCGGCACCTAAACGATCGGCCATGTTTATGGCATGGGCAAACGCATAGCGCGAACTTTCCGACAGATCCGTAGCAAACAAAATCTTTTTGATGTCAATTTTGGGCAGCTCCATGTTGGTCTCCTATCGCATCAGATTCACCAAAAACATCACGATCCCCGGAATGAACGTCGCCAGAAGCAGCGCCAGCACCTGGGCGCCCAGAAAAGGCCAGGCTTCCCTGGCGATATTCCCCATTTTTTCGTTGCAGATGGGAGCGGCGATCCAGAGTTGCGGACCCATAGGCGGCGTAATCTCTCCAATAAGGGAGCAGAAGATGGCAAGGCAGCCATAAAAAACCGGATCGATGCCCAGCTCGATGACACTGGGCATAAAAAGCGGCAGCACAATAATCACCATGGGAATACTGGAAAAGAAAAATCCCATGACCAGCAGCATCACCTCCACAGCCAATAAAAAGCTTAAGGGCCCCAGTTCCAGGGCAATGACCCAGTCGGAGATCAACTGTGGAAGCCCGATATAACCCAACACCTTACCGAACAGATCACCACCGATATACATGATGTAGATCATGCTGGACAGTTTGCACGTATCCACCAGGGATTCCATGAATCCCTTCCAGGTGAGCCGGCTATAAAACAGGGTCCCTATAAAAATTGCATAGAAGACCGAAACCGATGCTGCCTGGGTGGGGCTGAAAATACCGGAATAGATGCCGCCCAAAACAATGATCGGCATGAGCATCAGGGGAATCACCGCGATAAACGTCTTGCGTCTTTCCGTCCAGGAGGCGCTGCTCCTGGTGGTGTATTTTCGCCGTTTGGAAATGATGACGGCAACGATACTCATCAAAAATGCGCTCAGCACCCCCGGACCGACGCCGGCCATAAACAGA
>JAFDAT010000108.1 GCA_019313725.1 Deltaproteobacteria bacterium | reverse complement strand
AGGGGGAGGATTGGGGGAAAAAGCACGCGAAGTAACCCGTGCGATGTGTGCAACGTTTGTTGAAATGCACCCCAACCGGGAGCACAATTACTGCTGTTCGGCGGGGGGCGGTGTGATCAATTGCGGTCCACCTTTCAAAATGACGCGCATGGAAGGCAATCGTGTAAAGGCGGAACAACTGTTTGCGGCCAAAGCCAGGGGGGCCACAACGCTGCTCACGCCCTGTCACAACTGTCACAGCGGTCTGCATGACATTGTGGAACACTATGACATCGGCCTGAAGATTAAATTTTTCAGCGATATCCTGTATGCGGTAATGGAAAAGCCGGAAGCAGCGTGATCACTTGCCGATTCTGAAAATTTGCGAACTTATTTCTGTGCAAACCCTAACACGTTTGTGATGAAACTGAATAGAACGCTCAATTGGGGAAATCGCCAGGAGTCCACCACGGGAGGATGGAATGAATAAGTGTGCGGTTTATATGCTCAGCGCTTTGCTGCTTACCGTTTTTATCTTAGTAACCGCCTATTCCCAGGATGATATGATGTTCGTGGACAATAGTGTTTTTTCTAAACCGGAGAGGACGGCGGCTGTGTTCGAACACGACGCGCATAATGAAATGGCCGCAATAGAAGCATGCGACGAGTGCCATCATATTTATGAGGAAGGTATACGGATCGAAGATGAATCTTCAGAAGATCAAATGTGCTCCGAGTGCCACGACATTGAAGCCACGGGACGGGTGCCGGGACTGATGAAGGCGTTTCATCTCAACTGCAAAGGGTGTCACCTGGGCCGTAAAAAGGGGCCGATTATGTGTGGGGAGTGTCACCCGCGGTGACGTTTGAGAGGGGGCAGTGGTATGGCAAAAAAAATACTGATCATAGACGATGACCCGATTATTGTAAAATATCTTCAGGCTGTATTCAGTGACAACGGGTATGCGACGTGCTCCGCTACGAACGCCGGTGAAGGCCTGGAAATGGTTCGCACCGAGGCGCCCGACCTGATAACGCTGGACCTTGAGATGCCCGGGGAATGGGGGCCCCGGTTTTACCGCAAACTAAGGCAGCAAAAAGATTTCCGGGATATACCGATCATTGTAATCAGCGGCATCGACGGTGATCACGCCATCAAGAATGCCGTGGCTTTTGTCAGCAAGCCGTTTGATCCGGAAAAAATAATCGGTATCGTTAAGAACACCATAGGCTAAAAATAGAATCGCCGCCGCATATTCGTGCGGCGGCGATTCTATTTTATTCCAGTATAAAAAACCTGGTCCTTGGGCCAAGTCAGAGCCTTTAGGCTCTGCCGAAAAATTAACCCGAAGTGTTTAGCTCACTTTAGTCACTTCATTCTATGAAATAAACACTCCCTATCATAGGAAGAACCCAGTGACGGGCCCTCTGGACCCGGGTATCTACTTTCGGGCCTTGGCATAGCCGATACCTATCAGGGCGTCTTCCATCTCCTCGAGGATGGTGGGGTCATCGATGGTCGCCGGGACCTTGTAGTCTTTATTATCGGCAATCTTCTGAATCGTTCCGCGCAATATCTTGCCGGACCGTGTCTTGGGAAGGCGCTTGACAACCGTTGCTGTTTTGAAGGATGCCACCGGTCCGATCCTTTTACGCACCGACTGAATCACTTCCTGAACAATTTCCGAATGGTCGCGATCGACACCCGCATTCAGCACCACAAAACCAACCGGAACCTGCCCTTTGAGTTGGTCTTCGACACCGAGAACCGCGCACTCGGCCACGTCCGGGTGATCGGCCAGGATTTCTTCCATGGCACCTGTCGACAGGCGGTGACCGGCAACATTAATGATGTCGTCGGTTCTGGACATGACGAACACGTACCCGTCTTCGTCGATAAAACCGGCATCCGCGGTTTTATAATAACCGGGGAATTCATCGAGGTAGGATTCGAGAAAGCGTTTGTCGTTATTCCAGAGTGTCGGCAGGCTTCCCGGCGGCAATGGCAGCTTGACGACCAGTGCGCCGATGTCTCCCGCTTTGACCGGTTGGTTGTCAGGGTCCACGACCTGCACGTTCCACCCGGGCGCTGGCCTGGTGGGGGATCCTTCCTTGACCGGGAACGGGTGGATACCGATGGCGTTGGCACAGATGGCCCACCCGGTTTCCGTCTGCCACCAGTGATCGATGACCGGAATCCCCAGGCTGTTCTCAGCCCAGTGGAGAGTGTCGGGGTCAAGGCGTTCTCCGGCCAGAAAAAGGGCTTTGAAATTTGAAAGATCGTATTGTTTCAGCAACTCCGCCCTGGGGTCTTCTCTCTTGATGGCGCGGAATGCCGTGGGGGCGGTAAACATGGTTTTGACATTGTGTTCGGAAATGACCCGCCAGAAAACGCCTGCATCGGGCGTGCCGACCGGTTTGCCTTCGAAAAGGATGGTTGTACAGCCTTTGAACAGGGGGGCGTAGATGATGTAGGAGTGCCCCACCACCCAGCCGACGTCGGATGCCGCCCAGTAGACATCGCCTGCATCCACGTTATAAATATTTTTCATGCTCCATTTCAGGGCCACCACATGCCCGCCGTTGTCCCGGACAACACCTTTGGGTTCGCCCGTTGTGCCGGAGGTATAGAGAATATACAGCGGATCGGTTGCTGCCAGGGGGACACAGTCATGGGGGGACGCTGCGGCCATCACATCGTTCCAATCGAGATCTCGGCCTTCGATCATGGTGGCGGCCTGCATGGGGCGTTGGAAGATGATGCACTTTTCCGGTTGGCTGTCGGGATCTGAAAGCTTGATGGCTTCGTCCAGCAGCGGTTTGTAATCGATGATCTTGGCAACTTCGATTCCGCAGGAGGCGGAAACGATGACCTTGGGTTTGGCATCGTTGATGCGGGTTGCCAGTTCATTGGCGGCGAATCCGCCGAAAACGACACCGTGAACCGCGCCGATGCGCGCACACGCCAGCATGGCAATGGCTGCTTCCGGAATCATGGGCATGTAAAGGAGCACGCGGTCTCCCTTTTCGACGCCCTGATCGGATAAAGCGCCGGCAAACAGAGCGACTTCGTCCTTCAGTTGTGAATAGGTGTATTTTTTTATCGTATCGGTAACCGGGCTGTCATAAATGAGTGCATCCTGGTCGCCCCGCCCGTTTTCGACGTGGAGGTCCAGCGCATTGTAGCAGGTGTTGATTTCGCCGCCCATGAACCACCGATAGAAGGGTTTGTTCGAGTCATCGAGCACCTTGTCCCATTTCTTATACCAGTGGCAGTCTTCCGCAGCTTTGCCCCAGAATGCGTCAGGATCGTTAATGGACAGGTCGAACGCTTCGTTATAAGGGTTGGTCATGGTTTTCTCCTTTCTATGGGTTAGAAATTGACCGCCGGAGCGATGCTGTCATTCGAAAACCCGGGGAACGACCTGTCAACGGCAATGCCACCGACAAAGAAGGGCGGTGTCTCAGGCTGCTTTTTACACAACAGTATCGACTTGGAAAACAATAGAGAAAAACGACCTTCGGTGTCAAGAAAAAAATGAATAGGATACAGTATGTGAATTGCGTATAGTAGGCTGGCTCGGATGAACCCGTCAGCGGTGGACAAGCCGGTAAAAGATGAATATAGAACATCGAGATCAAAATCGTTATCGAAATCGCTATCGGGATCGGGATCGAATTTTTAAGGCCGTTGGCCTTATTTAATAAATCTTGGTAGAGGAAGGGCGGGTAATGGGTGTTAGCGGATACGGCACTCCGCAACGTAGGGTTCAACCCGACAGCACAGCTCAGCCATTTCGGCATCGTCGAAGCCGGCATCGGGGTTTCCGGCGTAATCACGGTTCTGTACATGGGTATGGTCAAATTTTTGAAGGTAGTAATGATCGGCGCCCCGGATCAGTGCCCCGATTTTTTCTATATTGGCTTTGTCTATAAAAGGTTTTACGCAGGTGGTTCTGAACTCGTAGGGCAAAGGCCCGTTCAACAACAGTTCAATGCTTTGCTTGATTTTTTCAGGATCGAATTTGTTTTTGGTGATCGTTGGATAGTTATGAAAATCGGTCTTGATATCCATGGCGACGTAGTCGATCAGATGTTCATGCATGAGCCGTTGGATCATCTCCGGATTCGTGCCGTTCGTATCCAGTTTAACGGCAAATCCCAGCGATTGAATTTCACTGCAGAATTCCGGGAGGTCACCATGGAGGGTGGGTTCTCCGCCGGATATAACCACACCCTCAATAAACCCTGCTCGCGCTTTTAAGAATTCCAACACCTCCGGCTCGGTGATGATCCGGCAATTGGCGGAAAATTCAAATGATACCAGGTCGTAATTATGACACCAGTGGCAGTGCATGTTGCAGCCCTTGGTGCCCAGTACACAAGCCAGTTTTCCCGGAAAGTCGATG
Organism: Deltaproteobacteria bacterium; assembly: GCA_019313725.1. Lineage (GTDB taxonomy): Bacteria > Desulfobacterota > Desulfobacteria > Desulfobacterales > B30-G6 > JAJDNW01. Next base: position 13,381 of record JAFDAT010000108.1, on the reverse strand, counting down.
GTGCTGAATTTTCTGATGGCTCCGAAAATCATAGGGTGAGCGCCTTTGGAAGGTTTTCGACGTTTTCGGCTGCCGGGGTTTCGTTTCTTGAGGGTGGGGCGGGGTCCTTTTTATCGGAAACACCGGTAACTTTAAAAGTTTTTCTTTTCTCAAACTCGGCCTGTTTGCCGTTGTTCCATTGTTTCACGGGACGGAGGTAACCCACGACCCGTGAGTAGATCTCTGTTTCCTGGCTGCACTGACTGCATGTATCCTGCCTTCCGTTCAGATACCCGTGGGAGGGGCAGATACTGAAGGTGGGGGACAAGGTAAAATACGGGAGTCGAAAATTTCCGGCGATTTTACGGATCAGCCCCCGGGTCACCCGGGTGTCTTCGACCTGCTCACCCAGAAATACGTGCAGCACGGTTCCTCCGGTATATTTTGTCTGCAAATCGTCCTGTAAGGTCAGGGTTTCAAATATGTCGTCGGTGTAGTTTACCGGCAGCTGCGTCGAGTTGGTGTAGTAGGGTGCGGCACCTTTTTCATAATCGGTCTGATTGGCACTGATGATGTCGGGATAAAGCCGTTTGTCCATCATGGCCAGTCTGTAGGAGGTGCCTTCGGCGGGTGTCGCCTCGAGGTTGAAAATATCACCGGTTTCCTCTTGAATTTCGGAGATGAGATCGCGGATATAGTCCATTACCTTGAGGGCGAATTCACGCCCGGTCTGGCTGGCAATGTCCGTGTCGATGAAATTGAGGCAGGCCTCGTTCATGCCGATGATGCCAATGGTCGAAAAATGATTTTTCCAGTAGCACCCGGCGCCTGCCTTGATGTCCCGCAGGTAGAATTTTGAATAGGGATAGAGGTTTTTGTCGGTAAATCGCTCCAGTACTTTGCGCTTGATGGCCAGGCTTTCGATGGCCAGCATGATTCTTTCTTTCAGGCATTCGAAAAACTGGGTTTCGTTCCGGGCGGTGTACCCGATCCGCGGCAGGTTTATGGTAACGACGCCGATGGACCCGGTAAGCGGATTGGCGCCGAAAAGTCCGCCCCCGCGCTTCAGTAGTTCACGGTTGTCGAGGCGCAGTCGGCAGCACATGGAGCGTGCGTCCTCGGGGGACATGTCCGAGTTGACAAAGTTGGAAAAATAGGGAATTCCGTACTTGCCGGTCATTTTCCAGACTGCATCGAGGTTCGGGTTCTCCCAGTCGAAATCAGCGGTAATATTGTAGGTGGGGATGGGAAAGGTAAAAACGCGTCCGTTTGCATCGCCGTTCATCATGATTTCGGCAAAGGCCTTGTTGATGGTATCCATTTCGCTCTGGAATTCCGCATAGGTCTCGGGTCGCTCTATGCCTCCGGCAATGACGGGATGATCCTTGAGGGTGGTAGGGACAAAGAGGTCCATGGTGATATTGGTGAATGGCGTCTGAAAACCGACGCGGGTCGGTATGTTGATGTTGAATACAAATTCCTGCAGTGCCTGTTTGACCTCATCGTAAGCGAGGTTGTCATAGCGGACAAAAGGCTCTAACAGCGTGTCGAAGTTTGACAACGCCTGGGCACCCGCCGCTTCACCCTGCAGCGTGTACAAAAAGTTGACGATTTGGCCCAGGGCGGAGCGCAGATGCCGGGGAGGCGCGCTTTCGACCTTGCCTTCCACGCCCCTGAATCCCATTATCAGAAGATCTTTCAAATCCCACCCGACACAGTAAACGGACAACAAGCTCAGGTCGTGAATGTGAATATCCCCCCCCTTGTGGGACCTTCTGATTTCCGGCGGGTAAATGCTGTTCAGCCAGTATTCAGAGGTGATATCCGAACTTATATAGTTGTTCAGTCCCTGCAGGCTATAGCACATATTACTGTTTTCTTTGATCTTCCAATCCAGCTTCTGGATATAGTGTTCCACCAAGTCTACATTGGCTTTGGTGGCAATGCTCCTGATCTGGGCGTGCTGTTCACGGTACAGGATGTAGGCTTTGGCTGTGCGGTGAAAGGGAGAGTCGAGAAGTACGCGCTCCACGATATCTTGAATTTCTTCGACTTCAGGAACCGGCCCCAATCTCAATTCATGCGCAAGGGTAAGTACCTTCAGGGTTAATTTCTTGGCCTCCCTGGCCTTGAATTCCCCCGTGGCTTCGCCGGCTTTGGTGATCGCTGCCGTGATGTTGGATGAATCAAATTCCTGGATCCTGCTGTCCCGCTTTTTTATCTGTTCAAACACTGGTATCCTCTCGTGCAGTTGGTAAGTCTGTCAATCATAGGCTAGCACCCGAGGTTCTATGACGATTGATCCTTTGTCACAACCGGTAATTTATGACGCGAATGCGTTGGACAGAACCGTGCAGCAATCTAGTGCAGTAATAGACACTTCTATATCAATATGTTGTTATTTGTCAATATAAATATTCAATATGTAGCGCTTGAAACCGGATACCCTGCCGTGTTATCCTTATTGAAAATATTTTTTCCTAACCATGGGTAATTTTTGAAACGCTCACCTCAGGAAGGAGCTGCTTACACGATGCGTGCGGGAAAAACCCCCTTGTTCAGAAAAGCGATTGTACCTTGGTACGATTCCGATGCGGTCTGCTACTCGGTCATGGCTCTAATGGCGGCTGTTCTATTTTTTTCCGTTTTTGGTGTTGTCGCAGCGGGGGAGGTTCCTGAGTACAAGGGTAATGCCTGGGTCCCTTTGCTGTTGCTGATGATGAGCCTGGGTGTTCTGATCTCCACGGCCACCCGCCTGGTCAGGCGCAATGCGAGACCTGCCTCGGGCATCGGTTTCTGAAAACGATGAAGCGCGGGAATCGGTAGAAAAATTACTGCGTGTCCAAAAACTGCATGAAGGACATTTTCAAATAGCTGTCGGTATGAATGAATTTTAGCACCTGGAGCATATCCTTGGCCGGTATGTATCCGGGCTTGTTGCCGATGGGTGCACCTTTTTCGGATATGAACCAGACATCCGGGAGGGGGCTGATGTTGTACATGGCGGCCACCTGCCTCTCCTTGTCCACATCCACTTTGACGGCTATGAAATTATTTTTCATGTAGGCGATGACCGAACTGTCCGTGAATGTCTTGGTGTCCATCATTTTACAGTAACCGCACCAGGTGGCATAAAAATTGATTAAAACCTTTTTTGCCTGCGATTTTCCCAGTACCAGGCCTTTTTCATGCGAATACCAATCGATACCGGCGGACTCGGCTGCCGGCGGATGAAATTGAAAAAAGGTCATCAGTGCGATTATGATGATGGCTATATGCATGGTTCGTCCCGTCATTAGAGTCATCCTGTTCCGGTTAATAGGTAAAGTTTGTTGGCGAGCAGGAGACACCCTACGAGAATGAGTACGCTTCCGGCAACTACATTGAAGACCTTCATGAATCGGGTGGCCTTTTTTACGAAAACCAGCAGATAGTTGACAAATATTGAGATGATCATGAAGGGCAAGGCCAGTCCGGCAGAATAAATACCCAGCAGGACAACACCCTGCCGGATGGTATCCTTGCCCATGGCGATGGCCAGAATCGACCCCAGCTGGGGGCCGGTACACGGACTCCAACCCGCCCCGAATGCCATGCCGACCAGGAAGGTCCCAAAGATATTCAGCGGTTTGCTTTTCAGGTGGATGCGTTTTTCAAATTCCAGAACAGGAATACGCACAAGCCCTGTCAGGTGAACACCCAGTACAATGATGATGATGCCACCGGCGATTCGGATGACATCCCGATACGCATGGGTCAATCCGCCAAGGAACGATGCCGACGCGCCCAGGAGAATAAAGACAGATGAAAAGCCAAGTATAAAGGATAATGTCGAGATGAAGACTTTTCTACGGACGGCGGCATCGAAATTTTCGGTCAGATCCTCAATCGACATCCCCGTAATGAAAGAAAAATAGGCCGGTATCAGGGGCAGCACGCAGGGAGAAAAAAATGATAACAGACCTGCTGCGAAAGCGGCTGAATATGAAACGGTTTCGGCAAACATGCTTTAATGGAAACACTCTGTTTGGGTTTAATAGTGACTGTCTTCGGTAAAGCTTTTGATCATGGCATCGCCCAGTTCGCGGGATCGTTTGGTGGCGGCTTCCACGGCATTGATCAGCGTTGTGCGAAGTCCGCCCATTTCCAGGGTATGAATGCCGGCTATGGCGGTTCCGCCGGGTGATGTGACCCGGTCTTTCAACTGGCCGGGATGTTCTTTGGTGTCCATCAGCAGCTTGGCTGCCCCCATAACTGTTTGGGATGACAAAAAAAGTGCGTCATCCCTGGAGAGCCCCATTTTTACGCCGGCATCTGCAAGGGCATCAACGATAAGAAAAATATAGGCCGGACCGCTGCCGCTTAAACCGGTGATGGCGTCCATCAGGATATTCTCTTCTATGAAGACGCTTTTTCCCACGAAATCAAAGATGGCCTTGGCGAGGTTGATGTCTTCCTGGCTGGCATGTTTTCCTGCGGCGATGGCGGTGGCACTCTCTTTCACGAATGCAGCGATGTTCGGCATGACCCGCACGAGGCGCAGGTCCTTGTTCAGACATGACTCTATGACGGCCAGCGGAACCCCGGCGGCAATGGATATGATGATTTTTTCCATGTCCAGGCTGTCGGCGGTTTCTTTCAGTATCGAAGCCAGAATCTGGGGTTTTACGGCGTAGATGATAATGTCCGAAGTACGTATGGCTTCAACATTGTTGGTGCTTGTTTTGACTTTATATTTTTCAGCGATTCTTTTTAATTTCGGTTCGTTGATATCGGTACAGATGATGTTCTCAGGATCGGTGGCCTTCGCACAGACCAGCCCGCTGACCAGTGCTTCTCCCATGTTGCCGGTACCGATAAAGCAGATTTTTTTATTCCGCAGCATTTTCTAGTCTCCAATCGTTGCATTCTATTGGAACGTTAAGGGCTCGCCCATCCATCCCGCTCAGCGGTGTTGCGAAAATTCGACATATGCCAGATATTTCTGCATTTTCGTGCCTTGCTGAGCGGGCGCCTGAACGCTGAAAATTTGCGAACTTATTTCTGCGCAAACCCTGATTTGGCATTCGCCGAAAAAAACGGTCCATACTTATTAGGGGGTATGCATGAATTTATCAAGTAAAAACAATTATCCGCAGTATAAAACTCATAGTTGCACAGCCGTAGTGAATTAACTTGACTTATTTCCGAAAATATACTTTATTTTCTTTTATTTATAGCAGTTGTCCCAAAGATGCTCCGCTTGAAATATAGGCGTGATGCTGATGACGCAAATCGGGAGGTTAATCCGGTGAACTCTATACGCTGATAGAGACGGGTTCCGGAAGCCTGCCGGTGTTGCGGATTGTTCCAGGGAGTGGTTTTTTTACATGTATATTATCGGTTATTTCATCATGGCTGTAGCCAAAGTGCTGGATATTGTTCTGATTTGCTACATGTGGGTTGTGGTTGCGAGGGCGGTGCTTTCATGGGTAAACCCGGATCCGTTCAACCCGATTGTCCGGTTTATTCATAATATTACCGAACCGGTGCTCAATCCGATACGTGTCAGGATTCCCATAAATTTTGGTGGTATGGATCTTTCACCGATAGTGGTGTTTGCGGGAATTATATTCGCAAGAACATTTGTCGTCAACAGCCTCAACCAGATAGCACTTTCACTGCTGTAGCGCTGGTGGCCGGATGTCGCCACATCCATGATCGACCGTGTAATTCAGATGAGCGGCGGTTTTTTTAAGCCATGCATATTGGCTGCGGGTTTTGCAAGCCCCTAATTGAAGGTTTCAAATGATGCAATCACTAGGTTTCCGGCAAGTCCGGGTTGGGAGCAGAGATGGCGAAGATTGATGCTTTTTTCAAATTAATGCATGAGCAGGGTGCGTCGGATCTTCATCTCATGGCCGGTCAGCCGCCGGCACTGAGAGTTAGGGGGGATATCGAAAGGGTTAAGTACAAAGTACTTACCAATGACGATCTCAGGGGCATGCTTTACGAGGTTACACCGGAGGAGAAGGTTAAAATTTTTGAAGAAACCGGCGACGTGGACTTCGGTTATGAGATTCCGGGGATGGCCCGTTACCGGTGTAATTTTTTCATGCAGAAAAATGGTGTGGCCGCCGTTTTCAGGGAAATTCCAAGCAGCATCATGACGGCCGAACAATTGGGGCTGCCGCCGGTGATTTCCAAACTATCAGGCCTGCCGAGAGGATTGGTGGTGATTACCGGGCCGACAGGCAGCGGTAAATCAACCACCCTGGCGGCCATTATCGATCAGGCCAACCGAACCCGCAGCGACCATATCATCACCATAGAGGACCCCATCGAATTCGTGCACAAAAGCCAGTCCTGTATCATCAATCACAGGGAAGTCGGCATTCATACCCGATCCTTTACAGCTGCCCTGCGTGGCGCTTTGCGCGAGGATCCTGACATCATTCTGGTGGGAGAGATGCGTGACCTGGAAACCATTTCACTCGCTATCGAAGCGGCCTCGACAGGGCATCTGGTTTTTTCAACGCTGCACACCACCAGCGCTCCGAAGACGGTCGACAGGATTGTCGAGGTGTTTCCTTCCAATGAGCAGGCCCAGATCAGATCCACGCTCTCGGATGGTATCCGGGCCATCATCGCCCAGGTTTTGTTCAAACGAATCGACCGTAAGGGCAGGTGCCCGGCACTTGAAATTCTTATTGCGACCCCTGCCGTCAGAAATCTCATTCGGGAGTCCAAGACGCATCAGCTCAATTCCGCGATGCAGACGGGGAAAAAGTATGGCATGCAGCTGCTGGACGAAGCCATCATGGATCTTTATAACAAGGGCTGGATCAGCCCTGACGATGCATATCAGAAATCGAACGATAAATCCCGGTTCAGGCCCCTGTTGAAGGCGCCGCCCACGGATTTTACGGAAGCCTAACACCCTTCATAACACACCGCTGTAGCCGGTGAGCGAGGTGGATTTGTGAGAAAACAGGAAATCGACCATATTCTGGCCCGCATGCTGGATTCCCACACCAATGTATCCGACCTGAATCTGACTGTGGGCAAACCTTATCAGGTGGAGAGTTCCGGCAACCTGGTCTCGGTTGACATTAAACCGAGCATCAAAGATCTCACCCCCTTTCAGACCGAGATGTTTGCCATGAACCTAATTGACCGCGACCGCCGGTTGACTGAATCGCTTGTCAAACATGGCTCCTGCGATTTGTCCTACAGCCTGCCGGGAAAGGCCAGGTTCAGGGTCAACATTTTTTCACAACAGGGGAATTATTCCATCGTTTTGCGTCAGCTTGAATCCAAGGTTCCCACTATCAAGGAAATGAAGCTGCCGGCCTCGTTTTACGACGTTGCCAAGGAGATGAACGGGATCGTGTTTGTAACTGGAGCCACCGGTTCCGGTAAATCGACATCACTGGCAGCCGTGTTGGAAGAGATCAACGAAAATAAATCCGTGCATGTGGTTACACTTGAGGACCCTATCGAGTACCAGCATCCCCACAAGAAATCCACTTTTAATCAGCGGGAACTGGGAACGGATTTCGACACTTTTGCCAACGGCCTGAGAGCTGCCCTGCGGCAGGCGCCCAAAGTGATTCTGGTGGGTGAGATGCGTGACCGGGAGACGGTGGAGATCGGATTGAGTGCGGCCGAGACCGGTCATCTGGTGCTCACCACGCTCCACACCGTTGATGCCGGTCAGACCGTCAACCGCATACTGGGCATGTTCAGCATCGAAGAAGAGAAACAGATCCGTATTCGCCTTTCCGAAACAGTTAGGTGGGTGATCTCACAGCGGTTGGTTCCAAAAGTCGGTGGCGGGCGGATTGCCGCATTCGAGATCATGGCTTCCAATCTGAGGGTGCAGGACGCTATCCTGCAGGGAGAATCCGAAGGCAAAACGTTTTATGAAATCATGCAGGCCGGCCAGCATACCGGCATGACCACATTCGATGACTTCCTGGTGGGGTTGTATGAACAGGGGCTCATAACCCAGGAGAACGCGTTGGCATACGCATCCAGGAAGGGTGTGGCCGGTCGGGGTATCGACTCGGTCAAACACGCACGGGGCGAGGCAACAACGGACATCGACTCCCTGCAGATGGATCGGGAATATGATAAAACCATGTGACTTCCTGCGGCCGCTTTTCAACCAGGGCAAACGTTCACTTTACCCTGTCATTGCATCTATTAGGGTTTAGGAAGGAGTTAAATACACTATGGAGATTACCTGCGACAGCTGCCAAAGCAAGCTAAAAATTGCAGATGAAAAGATCCCCGCTGACCGGTCCGCATCTTTCACTTGTCCAAAATGCAAAGACAAAATTACCATTGCACCCGGTCATGAAAATGAATCGGCGCCTTCCGGTGATGATTTAGAGGGATTTGCCGACCTGGGGTTCGAGGAAGAGTCCATGGATGCCGGGGAAGAATCATCCGAGAATCGGCCGTTCCATTTCATCGAAGAGGAAGGCAAAATAGCGCTGATCTGTGAATCGGATCCGGTTATCAGAAAGCATTTGACAGATATCCTGACCCTCATGGAATATCATGTCACCCCGGCTCAGGACAACCGCGACGGGTTGAAAAAAATGCGCTACCATAATTATGACGTGGTGGTTGTGGACGAACTTTTCGGGACGGATAACCCTGAGTCGAATGGTATTTTGATATACCTCGAACGGCAGCAGATGGATGTTCGCAGAAACATGTTTGTGGCCATGATCAGTGACAGGTTCAGAACCATGGACTACATGATGGCCTTCAATAAAAGCGTCAACCTAATCATCAACAAGAAGGATGCCGTCGACCTGGACAAGATAATATCCAAAGGGCTGTCAGATTACGACATGTTCTACCGGATTTTCCATGAATCTTTACAATAACAAGGAGTTATTGCTTGTCCTCCAATACCCCATATACCTGCAACGAGTACCGCGAGGAGATGCTGCTTCTGGGTCTCCAGCGACGCCTGCATGCTGATGACATTTCCGAAGAGGAGCGCAAACGCTTGCAGGAAAGGATAAGGGACCTCGAAACGTCCATGGGCATGATCTGATTTTTATTACTTCCCCTTTATCGTCACCGTAAAAATTTCCGGATTTACTCCTACCAGGGCTGTTGTCACCGGCAGCACTATGGTAGCCCGCCTTACGTACACACCGGGTTTCAGGCCATTGAGATCCAGGTAGACGATGAACTCCTCACTGGTTTCCAATGTATTCACGACATTGGCCGGCCCTTTTACATCGATGGAAATTACAGGGGGGCTGATACTGAATGAAAAGCCCGTGTCACGGCCCAATACCGCCACGTTCTCAAATGTCCTGGTGATCATTTTTTCCATGATGTCGATTTGGGCAATTATCGGATTGGACGGAAACAGGACGGTTATATTTTCGACGAGATCAAGGGTGATTTCCCTTTTAAACGATTCGGACGCACCGGCGATATCGATGGGGTTGGTGGCGATGTGCTCAATGTTTTTCAGAATATACAGCGGCCCTCCCAGCACAGCCTTGCCCGGTGAAGCCGTGGCCCCCGTGACATGGAATCCGGGAGCGGCTTCACCTTCCATGTACACGGTCACGGGAACTTCCTTTCTGATTTCTTTATCGATTCTTATGGTAATGGACGGGGTATTCAGTTTCAGGATTGAAATGCCGTCCGGCAGTTGGATCTGTTCGGGTATAATGGGAATGGTGTGGACACCGTCATTCAGACCGGACAGGTCCAACACGTATTCCAGCCGGGATTCCTGCAAGGCTTGTATGCGTTGGGCCGATCCGGCTACGTGGATTTCTATACCTTGAGCAGATGGCCCGGTCATGATCAGGCCCGGGGCGACATTGGCTGAGACCACGGGAATTTTGATGCTGGCATCAACGCTTTCTTGGGCTGCCCATGCCCGAAGACAGGCGCCCGCAAGCAGCACACATAGGAACATGGCCGCTGTCCATGGCAGCGTTGCCGGAATGGGTCTACTGGGTCTCATTTCCAACCGTCGCCTGTTTCAGGGAGTCCAGCAGGGTAGCTGTCGCGAAGGTATTGGCGACATCGTGGACTCTTACGATATGGGCGCCTTTCATGATTGCAGCGGCAATGACCGCCTGTGTGCCGGTTTCGACAAGCGGATGGGAAGGGGGCAGCTCGGGTCCGTTATTGATGTTAAGAATTTTTCGGATGAACGCTTTTCTGGAAGGTCCGATAAGCACCGGCCTGTCCAATGTTTCCAGAAAATCGAGATGTTTTAAGATCTGAAGGTTGTGGTCTTTTGTCTTGCCGAATCCGATGCCGGGATCGATGATGATCTTGGACCTTTGTATGCCGTGCTTTTCGGCGGTCTCCATGGCATCTTCCAGAAAAGCTTTGATTTCTGCAAAGAGATCATCGTAGCGGGGTTCGATCTGCATGTCCCGGGGCGTTCCCTGCATGTGCATCAGGATCAGGGGCACATTGTGTTCGGCGGCAACATCGGCAAGACCCGGATCCATCCTGAGTGCCCCGATGTCGTTGATGATGGCGGCACCTGCTCGTAACGCCGATTCGGCGACCGCCGACTTTGTCGTGTCGATGGATATGGGGACAGAGACCCGTTGGGCCAGGGCTTCGATTACCGGCACGACACGCCGTATCTCTTCCTCATGCGTAACCGTTTCGGAAAAGGGTCGCGTCGATTCCCCGCCGATGTCGATAATATCAGCGCCCGTGTTAACCATTTCTTGGGCGCGTGCTACGGCTTCTTCTGGCCGCAGGTACTTCCCTCCATCTGAAAAAGAATCGGGCGTTATGTTAAGGATGCCCAGGATAAGGGTCCGGGGTCCCAGCTCTAAACGATGCGGCCCCCATTCCAGCACATATGTTTTCATGCGTCCGCCTGAGAATCACTTTCGGGGGTATCGGTTGCCCCGGCGTCGTTCTCTTTGGCATCCTCATCCGGGTGGTGTATGGGATTGGAGGGCAGCTCGATTCCGGGCCTCAGCGAGAGTATCAGCGCATCGAGTTCCGCGCCCAGCACCGTTTCTTTTTCCAGAAGCAGTTCGGCCAGCTGGTGAAGAATATCGATATTTTCGTTGAGCGCACTTTTCGCATTTTGATAAGCATCGTCGATAAGCCGGTTAATCTCGTCATCGATCTTTTTAGCGGTTGACTCCGAGTAATCCCTGTGCTGGGCGATTTCACGGCCCAAAAAGATCTGTTCTTCATCTTTAGCGTAGGAGAGAGGACCCAGAACCTCACTCATGCCCCAGGCGCGGACCATTTTTTGGGCAAGGTCGGTGGCCTGTTTAATATCGTTGGATGCGCCGGTGCTGATCCGGTTGAAGACAATCTCCTCGGCCACCCGCCCGCCGAAGATTACGGAAAGCTCGCTCTGAAGCTGATCTTTATACTTGAAATCCCGTTCTTCGGGAAGGAACCAGGTTATACCGGCCGCACGCCCCCTCGGGATGATGGTGATTTTGTTTACGGTATCCGTAAACGGCAGAAAACGGGCCACAAGAGCATGCCCCCCTTCATGATATGCCGTTGTCTTGCGGTCTTCCTCCCTGATGACTTTGGACTTCCTTTCCAACCCCATGTAGACTTTGTCCTTGGAGTCTTCAAAGTCGGTCATATCGATTTTTTCTTTGTTGCGTTTGGCGCCGAGAAGGGCCGCTTCGTTCACCAGGTTTTCGAGGTCCGCACCTGAAAAACCCGGTGTACCTTTGGCCAGGACAATGACATCCACATCCGGAGCAATGGGAGTCTTTTTCATGTGTACTTCCAGAATCTTCTGGCGGCCCCTGATGTCCGGCAGGGGTACGACAACCTGACGATCGAACCGGCCGGGGCGCAAAAGGGCGGGATCAAGAACATCGGGACGGTTGGTGGCGGAAATCAGGATGACGCCTTCATTGGATTCAAACCCGTCCATCTCGACAAGGAGCTGGTTAAGGGTCTGCTCTCTTTCGTCGTGGCCACCGCCCAAACCGGCACCCCTGTGCCGGCCGACGGCATCGATTTCATCGATGAAGATGATGCAGGGCGCATTCTTTTTTCCCTGATTGAAGAGGTCTCTAACGCGGGATGCGCCCACACCCACAAACATCTCCACAAAATCGGAACCGCTGATGCTGAAAAAAGGAACCCCGGCCTCACCGGCAATGGCTCTGGCGAGCAGCGTTTTCCCCGTCCCTGGCGACCCCATCAGAAGAACACCTTTGGGAATGCGTCCGCCCAGCCGCGTGAATTTTTTGGGCTCCCTCAGAAATTCGACGATTTCGCCCAGTTCCTCTTTGGCTTCGTCAATACCGGCGACATCTTCAAAGGTGACTTTTTCCGACTGGTCGGAGACCAATCTGGCCCGGCTTTTGCCGAAGGACATGGCCTTTCCTCCGCCCGACTGCATCTGGCGCATGAAAAATATCCAGACACCGATCAGAAGTATCATGGGAAACCATGAAATCAGGACCGACATATACCAGGGAGACTCAGCCGGCGGTTTGGCATTGATGGCCACCCCTTTTTTCCTGAGAAAATTGATGAGGTCCGGATCCTGGGGAGCATATATCTTGAAGCGGTTCCGGTTCGTGTCGGTGACATAAAGTTCCTGACCCTGGATGACGACTTCACCGATACGTTCATCCTCGACCATGGCGAGAAAATCGGTGTAGCTCACGTTAGCCTCGGGTTGCTTCTGCTGGTTGAAAAGGTTGTAAAGCATGATCATCATCAGGGTGATGACGAGCCATAAGGCCAGATTTTTGTAAAACGGATTCAAAGGATGTACCCTCCTGTTTCAGCACGGTTGCGGTTAGCCGCGTTCGGTCCGGGACCGGGATTTACTCATAAATTCATTAGAAAGTTAATCATTTTTAGCTGTCAGGCAAGCAAAAGTTCCGCTTTGAGGACATAACGGGTTTCCGGCCCGATCTTAAAACGCTCGTCCATCCGATGTCCGACCACCCAGATGACCTGCCCCCGGCTCAGCAATATGGGGCAGACGGGGCGTTGCGTACGCCCAATCTTTGCATTGATAAAGAACTTCTGAACCTTCTGGGATCCTTTCATCCCCAAGGGGGTAAACCGATCACCGGTTTGATGATTTCTCAATAACAACGGGAAATAAAGCTTTTTCATATCAAAAAATGCACTTTCTTGTCCAGTGGTTCTGAACCCTGACAGGTCTTCTCTTTTGATGGCGGAAAATGCCAGCCGTTGTCCGGTTTGCCGGATCGACACTGAAGTGCTTTGCGTTACCGGCCTGTGAACGTCATAGCAGTATCGGGGGGTTCCGATGGCAGCATGGTCACGAGACATTTCTCTCAAGGAATGTTTTTCTTTGATCATTAACAGGCGGTTCCCCTGACGCCTGACCCGAATCCGTCGGGGAAGATGGCATTCGCTCTGCCCGGATTTCCTGAAA
>JAFDAT010000474.1 GCA_019313725.1 Deltaproteobacteria bacterium | reverse complement strand
AAACAGACGATCCCTGGCTGTCGGAAAACCCGCCCATAGTAGAATTTTACGGATTTCGTTCCGACGGGCATACGCTTTCTCGGGATTTACCGGCCTTCAGCACCCTGAACGCTTGCCACAAAACCCTTGTTGGCAAGGATGCGGAAGAATACATCGCCACCTGCACCACCGATTTGAGGGCATTTCAGTTTTTCGGAAAAAGCCAATGCACCTGCTTTGGTCCTTCGGGCGGAAATTATCACGGGGCCAACGAGTGGGTGGATATCGACAGCATCATCCACACGGCCAAAACATACGCACTGTTTTTGTCACGGTGGTGCGGGTTGTCTGATTAAGAAAGAGGAGGAATATTTCATGAAAAAAGGGTTGACCACGGACGCCATGTATGGTCCGCGCTATTCCGGCGTTGCGACCTTCATGCGCACCCTCCAGGTAAGCGATCCTTCTCAGGTCGACATTGCACTCATCGGGGTGCCTTTTGACGGCGGCGTCGAGAACCGATCAGGCCAGCGCCACGGGCCGCGAGAGATGCGCAATATGTCGACCTTCATGCGCACCATTCATCACGCAACTAGGATTAATCCCTATGAAATCTGCCGCATCGGCGACATGGGCGACGTTCCTCTCCCGGATATGTTCGACATTGAAGCCGCTTTCGAAAATATAACGGCTTTCTACCGCAGGGTGCAAGCTGCCGGAACGGTGCCCCTGAGTGCCGGCGGCGACCACTCCATCAGCCTGCCGATTCTACGGGCCATCGCCGCCGGGGGGGCAGTGGGGATGGTGCATATCGACGCCCATACCGACACCTGTGATGATGAGTTTGGATATAAATATACCCACGGCACACCGTTTCGACGGGCTGTGGAGGAGGGTCTTCTTGATCCTGAGCGGACGATCCAGATTGGTATCCGAGGCGCCCAGAATTCGGAAGATGGGTGGGATTTCTCGCAGCAGTCCGGCATGCGTGTGGTTTTCATCGAGGAATTTATCCGCCTGGGATTGGAGGGGGTGATCGCCGAGGCTCGGCGGATTGTCGGCGACGGGCCCACCTATATTTCCTTCGACGTGGACGGCTTGGATCCAGCTTATGCACCTGGTACGGGAACACCGGTCGTGGGCGGCATCACACCCCGGGAGGCCCAGGTGCTGCTTCAGGGACTGCGCGGTCTCAACCTGATCGGCGGTGATGTGGTAGAAGTGTCACCGCCCTTTGATCCTTCGGGGAATACCGCCCTAGTGGGGGCTTCCATGATGTTCGAAATCCTGTGCCTTCTATCCGAAACGGTCGCCCGAAGCAAAGGCCTATGATCCGCGAAGAAATGCTGATTTTCATTAGAAACAGGCCTCAGTTTGTAACGCATATAGACCAGGCCGATATGGATATGATACAATAAGCATCAGTACTCTCCCAAACGTTTATAATTTATAGCTATTGACAATTATTACGTTACTCTTTAACATTTAACCAATTTCAAGCTGTTTAAAATGTGGTCGTCCGCGGGCGGTCATTGAATGACCCGCAAGGACAAATTTACAACATCCCGTCACACAAAAAAGCACTTCTGTGCAGTCCGAAATACTACAGTAAAAGACCAACGCGGAGTAGGAATGAAAGAAAAACGCTGGCAACCATGGATTCTGCTTTCCCCATCATTGAGCGTCATCTTCTTTTTCATGGTGGTTCCCATCGGTTTTATCATTGTCTACAGTTTCTGGATTCGGGCTGCCACCGGAGCTGATATCCCGGCTTTCCAACTGGGCAACTACAAACATTTCTTTGAGGATTTTTTCTATCCCGGCATGCTTCTGCAAACCCTGCGTATCGCTTTGGAAACCATGCTGATTTGCGTCGTGTTCGGGTACATTCCGGCCTATTTTTTCTATCAAACCCGGACGAAGTTCAAAGCCCTGCTGATGCTGCTGCTGATGCTGCCCTTCTGGATCAGCTACATCATCAGGACGCTGAGTTGGATCAACATACTGGGCGAATCCGGCCTGATCAACCACTTCCTCGTAAAGATAGGAATACTATCGACCCCCTTGAGCATCCTTTACAACGAAACATCGGTGATTCTAGGGTTGGTCCAATATATGTTGCCGTTCATGATCCTGAATATCTACGTCAGCTTGGAGGGCATCGACAAGAGCCTGACCGAAGCCGCCAGGAGCCTGGGCTGTACGGAATGGCAGGCTTTCAGGGAAGTCATCCTGCCGCTGAGCCTGCCCGGGGTGAGCGCCGGCTGTCTGCTGGTCTTTGTGCTGACCGCAGGGACTTACATCACCCCGTTGATTCTGGGCGGGCCGGGCAATGAAATGATTGCCAACCTGATCTACAACCGGGTTATCGGAACCCTGGACTGGCCATTCGGCTCGGCCATTAGTGTACTTCTCATCGGTCTGTTGGGCATCATCGTTTTTACTTACAATAAATATCTGGGGATCAATCAGATATTCAAAAGCCTGGGGGGTAGAACGGATTAAGATGAAAGTTTCCGGCTGGTCGCTGATACGCTTGTTTACCCTTTTTGTATACATTACCATGTTTGCGCCCATCGTGGTGGTCATCATTCTTTCGTTTAACCCCATGGAGTTTGCCAGCTTCCCCATGGAGGGATTCAGCTTTCGGTGGTACGTGCAACTGGCCCAAAACCAGAGCATCA
>JAFDAT010000473.1 GCA_019313725.1 Deltaproteobacteria bacterium | reverse complement strand
CGTCTTTGCCGATCATGGATTCATCCACCTTGATGTCCATAATCTCACCGATGAACTGGGTGTGCAGGCCGATTTCATAGGTGTGAATGACCTTGCACTCGATGATCATGGGAAACTCGGCCACATAGGGCGCATTCACTTTTTCGGCTTTGACCGGGGTCAGGCCTGCTTCGGCAAACTTTTTCGTTCTTTTACCACTGGCCATGCCGAAGAAGTCGACCTGGGCGGCATAACTTTTTGGCGGTACACTGATGGTGTAGGCCTCGGCCGCCATCAGACAACCGTAGGTATATGTGGCCTTGCGCAGTGATACGGTCACGGCCGGCGGCTGGCTGCAGCATATGCCCCCCCATGAGGCCGTCATGATGTTGGGTTCCCCCTTTGCATCATATGTGCCCACGCACCATACCGGAGACGGGTACACCATGGCTTTTGCTCCTAACGATTTTTTCATTTTTCCCCCTGATAATTTTAAGCGGTTGATGTAGATGTCGAAGGATGAAGTGTATTAAAGAGCTAAAAATGAATCACGAAAACACGAAAATTTGAAATCAAAAAAAAGGGATAAGAAATTTCGTGTTTTTCAGGTTTCGTGCTTTCGTGATTGTTTTATATCTTCTACCATGAATGCGTATAGCGTCCAATATAAACATCTAAATCATCCTTTCGATTGCTTTGATTTGTTGCTCAAGTTTTTTCTTGGACACGGGTACAGCTGTTTTCAGCTCCTGGGCAAATACCGACACTTTATACTCCTGGATATGCCAGAACAACGCCTCTACAGCCGCCCGTTTTTCATTTGAAGTTGCGTCGTCGAGATCGCGGATAAGTGTATTCAACGCCTTGTCCACTGCCCTGATGTCGTGGCCTCGCTGCCGGTCTTTCTCCAGATTGTCGACGCCTCTCTGGGCCCTTATGGCAATGGTTTTCACATACCGCGGTATGTGCGCAAGGCGGGAAAGATCATACAGATCGATAAAGGCTTCCGGCAGAATATTGGCCAGGTCGCCGCGCAATTCCTCCAGAAAATTCAGGATCTGAACCTTCCCCCGGTTGGCTGCCTCCAGGCGGTGGATCACCGTGCGCGCTTCGTGATGGGCATTTAGCACAGTTACAATTCCCTGCACCTCTTTCTGCCCGCGGGTGTGGAGACCCTCGGTGGCAAAATGTTCTTCCCGGCGCATATACGCAGACGCTTTTCGGATATCGAGGCTGAACATGTGTTTGACAGTGTGGCTGTAAATCCGCTGCTCCACTTTTTTACGTCCGCCGAAATAATGGACCGGCGGGTCCATCTGCGGGGGGAGCCTCAGGTTTTGTCTTAGAAATTTTAGATCACGGGAAAACTTTCGTGCGTACAACGCGGCAACACCTTCCCGGTGCGATGCCAGGGCCCTGGTTTTGTCCTGAAAAAGCCGCAGGTTGATGGTATTGCCGTCGGCTTCGAGGCCGGGGTAGACCGTCCACTCCACGCCGCTGCCGTCTTTCAGCGTCACCTGTTCGGGAATATCGCCGAAGTCCCAGGTCTGGATGTCGGTTTTTTCCCAGGCTTGTTTTAAACGGCCGAACTCTCGTGTGGCCGCGTTTATGGCCAAGGGTTCATCGAGCAGTGCACTGCCCCGGCCTTGGTGGATGACCCTGTTCCGGGAGTCGACAATTTCTATCCGCATCTTGAGATGGTCCGGCAGGCTGTCCAGGGGCCATGCCGACGCCGGTATGTCGACACCGAAGCGTTGATGAATAATGCCGCCAAGCGCCACGATAAGAGGGGTGTCGGTTTCGGGCATTTCTTTCAGGATGATATCCACCGTAGCATTAACCGGCACCAGCCTTTTGCGATATTCTTTGGGCAGGCTTTTTATCAGCATGGCGACTTTTTCCCTGACCATGCCGGGTACGAGCCATTCCAGTCTGGATCTGTCCACGGAGGGCGCGTCGGCCGAGGGGATTTTGACTGTCAGTCCGTCGTCATGTTTTCCCGGCTCGAACTGGTACAGACACTCGAATGCCCGGATACCCAGGCGGACCTTGTCGGGAAACAGGTTCATTTCGTCCGGGTTCGGTGTGTAGCGCAGCAGGTCGTTTTTGCCCAGCCGCAGAAAATCATCGCCGCCTTGTTGCCGGATCAATTTTTTCAATGTTCGCGTGTCATAGACCCGGTCGAGTCTGCAGTTGTAAAAATCGGCCATCTGCTCCTCGTGAACAAGAATATCACGACGCCGGAATTTGTCCTCCATGCCGCGAATCTCTTCGATCAATTCCAGATTGTGTCTCAAAAATCCAAAGGGGGTTTTGACCTCACCGGCGACGAGGGCCTGCCGGACAAAAATTTGGGCGGCTTCCGCGGCGTCTATAGGGCCATAAGAGACGGGTCGCCCGGGTACGATGATCAACCCGTAAAGGCTCACCTGCTCCGCAGCCACCACTGCGCCCCTGTTTTTTTCCCAGTGCGGATCCCTATGGGTTCGTCGGCACTGGCTGCCGCCGATATCCTCCAGCCACGCGACATCGATATTGGCGACGGTTCTGGCAAAAAGCCGGGACGTTTCCACGAATTCCGCAGCCACGATCCAGGAGCCGGGTTTTTTGAACAGACCGGATCCGGGAAAAATCATCACTTCCTTGTCGTGGGCACCTTGGAAATACTGTTTTTCCTTCTGGCGGG
>JAFDAT010000472.1 GCA_019313725.1 Deltaproteobacteria bacterium | reverse complement strand
GGTTAAGGAGGCGCTGGCGCACAGACGCGGACATGTTTTTGGGAGGCGTCATACCGTGGCCTCAAGGTATGGCCTCATTACCATTGCGACCCGGCAGATTTTTGCATAATCCACCAGTTCGATGGGTTTGAACTTCTTTCGTTCTTTATAAAGCTTTAGTGCTTCCAGTACCACGTCCATCCCGATCTTGTTACGAAACTTGAAGCAGTCAGCCAGGGTTTTCTCGGGGCAATAGATTTTGACAGACACCCCATCAATCAGCTGCGTTTCGATGCCGGAGACGTATGCCTTATTTGAAAACCTATGGGCCTGGATAGGAGGATAATCGAGAGAAGGTATTCTTGAGTCTCTTGATACCGCCACGGAAACAGCGTGTGGGATCTGGGTCGTGATATCATGGTAAGCGAGTGCAGAAATGAGACAGATAACTGCATTCGGGAAGCGAAGGCTCACCGTAACCAGGTCTGGATCGGATATCGGCGGCAGTTCCACTAGTCGATAAATACCCCTGCTCACCTGTTCGACGATTCCCTTATCCCTGAGCGAATAAAGCATGTAGCGTGTGATGCCATACTTGATGGCCTCGCTCATGCGAAGCTGGCCACCGTGCTTGCGGAATATGTCTTCAGGTCGATTTTTCATTTCTTAATACAGACAAAATGACTCCACTTGTTTATAAGTGGTAACAATATGTCTGATTGTTGGATAAAAATCAAGATAAATTTACAAATCTCGGGAGCACAGTATTGAATTAAGTATAAAAAGGAAAAGCCACTATCTGAAAAACCGAAGTGGGTCAAAAGTGGGTCACGTCCTTGTAAACCCGCGCCAGTCGTGGGTGGACTTAGGTTCGACTCCCGCCGCCTCCACCATTTATAATATTATATTCAATTAGTTATAATTTATTGTCCTGCCAGTAAACGACCAGTAAAATGGGGATTCAGATAATCATTCTGAATCCCTTTTATTTTTGGCTTTCCAAGAAATACCCCCCATATACTTTGTATCTTTTAGCTTAACTTTGTCCCCATCTGACAAGGGTGCATGCTAGGCTTTGCTAAAAAATAAGGGGGTCATCATGGAACCTATTGCCTATCAGTCCCTGAAAGAAGAGGCGGCATCCTTGCGCAAGGTCGAGCCCTTTAATATACCGGAAAATTTCGACCCCACGAAAACGTTTAGTTGAGCCCCATGCCGATCACCAGCCCTACCGCGATTCCCAGGCCGATAAAAATGGCGCCCACCACGATGCCCACGGCCATGTTTTTGGCCGCAAGCTCGCGCGAGGTGTCAAAGGGGGTCATTTTGTCAAACAGTTTATAGCCTGCGGCCATGAAGGCCAGTGTCAGCAGGGCCCCGAATATGGCGTAGATAAAATTTAAAATGGCTATGGACAGTTCCATCAGTGCAGCACCTCCGTAATCGTTTCGATTTTTTCTATATATTCAATAGTTTCTTTGCTGTTATCACCCGTAATGTCCGGCAGCACCTTTTCGATGGAAGTCCACAAATTCGGGTTCAGCCCCCTTTTCTGCGCGGCCTTCTGTGCCTTTATGATGTTCATTTTGCCGGCGTTGTAGGCCCCAAAGGTAAAATTCAACCGGTCCTGAAACGACCGCTTCGCTTTCCAGGTGCGCCACAACTGACGGTCGTACCAGATGCCGGCAGCGATGTTCCAACGCGGCTGCTCCCGGTTTCCCTTGATGGCCGGCTGTTTTTTACGGATCTCCTGGAAGGTCCGGGGCATGATCTGCATGATGCCCACGGCCCCCACGTGCGACCGGGCATCGGATTTCAGGTGCGACTCGGCTACGGCCTGGGCCTTGAAATGCCGCCAGTCAAACGCCGGTCCGAAATAACGTTTGGCGTACTTGGAAAAATAGGGGTCGAACTTCTTGACCCGGTTGTAGCGCTCGAAGGCCACAGCCTGCACCGGCAGCCACAGAAGGGCAGCTAGGGCGGCTGCCGTCAGAATCTTCAAAACAGGTTTGCGCATGGTTTCATGGCCCTTTTCATTTGTTGCCTGCACACTAAACCTCAACGTTGCAACTATAGGATAGACTCTACATCATCCCACCATGGTTGTCATTAGATGGTTTAAAGTATCACCTGAAAAAAAGGGGCTGCGTTACCGCACCCGCTATTTCACGGATTCCGGTACCTTTCAAACATCAAAATTTATGCCTTGGAGACTCGAAACAGTCATTGGGAAAAACCTGAGTCTGCAAAAATACCATGAAAAACCGCCTTGACATGACGGATTTTCATGATATCATAGGCCCATGATCCAGCGTGCATCCATACTTTCTGCGCTAAACACTGCCCTTTCTCGCAGCCGCGTTGTCGTATTGGTGGGGCCTCGCCAATGCGGTAAAACCACGCTCGCTCGCGAGTTGCTTGAAGAAGATTCCGTCAACTATTTTGACCTGGAGGACCCGGCAAGCCTGGGCCGGCTGGATGAACCGATGACCGCTTTAAGACTACTGAATGGATTGGTAGTCATTGATGAAATCCAGCGTCGCCCAGATCTTTTTCCTATACTGCGGGTGCTTGCCGACCGAAAGGGCACACCGGCACGTTTTCTCATTCTTGGCAGCGCTTCCGGCACTCTCATGCGCCAGACTTCGGAAAGCCTTGCCGGTAGAATGGAGCGTATCGTCATCGGTGGTTTT
>JAFDAT010000471.1 GCA_019313725.1 Deltaproteobacteria bacterium | reverse complement strand
AAACAACAGCATCCGGTTGCAGAGTGTTGATGCACCCCGCGGATTGATCTTCGATGCCAACCGGTCGCTTTTGGTGGACAACCGGCCGTCATTTGATCTGGGTATCATTTTAAAGGATGCCAAACCCCTCGAAGAGACCGTTGATAAACTTGCCGGTTACCTGGATATACCGGCAACGGAAATAACTACCAAGATCAAGGCCGCCAGGGGGGTCCCTTCCTACAAACCCATTTTCATCAAGCGGGATATCGGCCGTAATGCCATGGCTGCGGTGGAAGTTCACAAATTCGACCTGCCGGGCGTCACCATCAATATCAGGCCGGTCAGGCATTATATCAGCAGCATGCATGCCTCCCACCTTATCGGTTACCTGGGAGAAATCAATTCCGATGAACTGGAGTCCGGTGATTACGTCGGGTGTCGGGGTGGCGATTATATCGGCCGCTTTGGTATTGAAAAGTCATATGAGGACATGCTCAGGGGCAAGCGGGGCGGGCGGCAGGTTGAAGTCAACGTTCGCGGGCAGGTGGTGCGGGTGATGAAAACAGTGGATGCCCTGCCCGGAAGGAATCTTTTTCTGACTGTCGACACGTCGCTGCAGAAACTGGCCGAATCCCTGATGACCGACAAGGTGGGCGCAGTTGTTGCCATGGATCCGGATAATGGACATATTCTTGCCATGGTAAGCAACCCGATGTTCGATCAGAATGCTTTTGTCAGCGGACTCTCCCATGATGAGTGGAATGCACTGTTGTCAAACCCGGACCACCCCATGACCAACAAGGTGCTGCAAGGAGAGTACCCGCCTGCATCAACGTATAAAATCGTGACCGCCATCGCCGGCCTGGAAGAAGCGGTGATAGATGAGGAGACCATCTTCAACTGCCCGGGGTATTATGTCCTTGGCAACCGTGTTTTCAGGTGCTGGAAACGGGGCGGTCATGGAAAGGTGGACATATACCGGGCGATCGCCGAGTCGTGTGATGTCTATTTTTACCAGGTGGGTGAAGCTGTGGGGGTTGATCGCCTGGCCCACTATGCGACCGCTTTTGGATTGGGGGCACCCACAGGTATTAACCTGGACAACGAGGCCAGCGGACTGATCCCCACGTCGCAGTGGAAACGCAAACGCCATGGAGAGCCGTGGCAGAAGGGAGAGACGCTGACCATCGCCATCGGGCAGGGGTTCAACCTGACCACCCCCCTGCAGATGTCATCCCTGGTGGCGGCCATTGCGAACGGCGGGACCTTATACCGTCCTGTAATTGTCGGTTCCGTAGAAACAGCCGACGGCAATGTCCTGCAGACGGGTTCGCCGCATGTTTCCGGCCGGCTGAACATCAGTGAAAAAAGCCTTGCTATCGTTCGAAAGGGATTATGGGCCGTGGTCAACGGGAAAAGGGGAACCGCTCGGGGAAGCCGCCTGAAAGGGATCGAAATGAGCGGAAAAACCGGTACCGCACAGGTCGTGGCCATAAAAGAACCGGACCGTGAAGGCGGGCAGATTGATAAGAAAGAGGTCGAACACCGTTTCAAGGATCATGCCTGGTTTGTTGCCTATGCACCTTCAGCAGACCCCACGATAGCGGTGGCCGTCATTGTGGAGCATGGGGAACACGGGTCATCGACAGCGGCACCCATAGCAAAGGCGGTTATTCAATTATATATAGAAAAGAAGGAAGGCGAATACCAGGCCGGTCAAAGTGCTGGTTCTGGAGAACTGTTGTCACAGATGGAAGGGCGAATAGCCAATATCCAATAACGAATAAATAAGGATGCATGCCATGATGTTCGATAGAAGGCTGGTGCAATACTTTGACTGGGGGCTTCTGGGTCTGGTGACCCTGCTTTCGGTTTTCGGTCTGGTGACCCTGTACAGTGCGGTGACCGCGGGCGGCACTTCTCCGCACCATGCGTTATATGTCAAACAGTTCATGTGGTATGGTGTTGGATTCGTGGCCATGATTTTTTCCTTTTTGTTCAGCTATAAAACCATAGAAAAATGGGCGGATGTGATCTACATCGGGTGCAACAGCCTGCTGGTGGCGGTGCTGATTTTCGGGAAACTTGCCGGCGGTTCGAAGCGCTGGCTGATATTGGGGCCGATATCTGTCCAGCCATCTGAGATAGCCAAAGTGGCGGTCATCATTATCCTTGCCCGATATTATTCCAAATTCGCCAGTGACAGGGGGCTGACAATCAAAGGACTTGTCAACCCTTTGATTTATATATTAATACCCTGTCTATTAATTGTAAACCAGCCTGATCTGGGAACGGCCATGGTCATCATGCTGATTGCCGCGACAATGACGATTTTCGTCAAGATCGAACGCAGGACGCTCATCGGCATTATCACCACCGGCATGGTGTCCATACCCCTGGTCTGGTTTTTTCTCAAGGGATACCAGAAAGAACGGATTCTGACATTTTTAGACCCGGGCAGGGACCCTCTGGGTGCCGGCTACCATATCATCCAGTCAAAAATTGCCATCGGATCGGGCATGATTGCGGGCAAAGGTTTTTTGAAAGGAACCCAGAATGCACTGTCGTTTCTGCCCGAGCAACACACGGATTTTATTTTTTCCGTGCTGGCGGAAGAGTGGGGTTTTTTTGGTTCAGCCGCGCTGCTGATCCTGTTCCTGCTTCTTATCTTGTGGGGGCTGAATATCGCGCAT
>JAFDAT010000470.1 GCA_019313725.1 Deltaproteobacteria bacterium | reverse complement strand
TTCGACGTGGCGCAAAAACTTTATGCCCAGCCCCGCACCTTCATGCGCACCTTCGATCAAACCAGGTATGTCCGCGACCACAAACGGTTCTCCAAAGGGGGGTTGCACAACACCGAGGTTGGGTGTCAGGGTGGTGAAAGGGTAGTGACCGATTTTAGGAGTAGCGGCAGAAATCCGGCTGATAAGCGTGGATTTGCCCGCATTGGGGAGACCAACCAACCCAACGTCCGCAATCAGTTTAAGATCGAGTTTAACCGCTAGCGTCTGACCGGGTTCGCCTGGCTGTGCAAATCGGGGGGTGCGGTGGGTAGAGGTTTTGAACCGGGCATTTCCAAGGCCACCCCTGCCGCCCTCGGCGATAGTAACCTGTTCGCCGGGGGTGGTAAAATCCTTGATGCGTTGGCCGGTTTGAGTGTCGCTGACAATGGTTCCGCTGGGAATATCGACAATCAGGTCATCACCGGCTTTACCGGTTTTGTCTTTTCCCTGTCCGCCGGTTCCGTTTGGGGCTTTCAGGAGTTTTTTATATCTGAAGTCGTAAAGGGTTCTTTTGCTCGACGATGACACCATGATGACATCACCGCCCCTGCCGCCGTCGCCACCATCCGGTCCGCCGCGGGGTATGTGCCTTTCACGCCTGAAACTGACACAACCGCTGCCTCCCTTACCGGATTGGACGGTTATCACCGCTTCATCAATGAATTTCACTCGGCATAAACACTGACTTTTTTCCGGGAACGTCCCAACCGCTCGTAGGCAACCGTACCATCGATTTTGGAAAACAGGGTGTAATCTTTGCCCATCCCCACATTGTTACCCGGGTGTATTCTGGTACCCAACTGGCGAACCAGGATGTTGCCTGCTTTTACAATCTGTCCGCTGTAACGTTTTACGCCACGTCTCTGACCGTTGCTGTCACGACCGTTCTTCGAGCTTCCGCCCGCTTTTTTATGTGCCATTTTTTAATACTCCCTGACTATGCTTCTATTGCGCCGATTTTAACGGCCGTGAACAGTTGGCGATGTCCCTGTTTTCTGCGGTATCGTTTTCTGCGTTTATATTTAAAAACAAGAATCTTGCGACCTTTTCCCTGCTCCACGATCGTACCGTTGACAACCGCATTTTCAAGAACGGGCCGGCCGATTTTGACATCGTCCCCATCCGAGACCATCAGAACCTGGTCAAAGGCTACGTCCGTGCCTACTTCACCCGGTATTTTTTCTATTTTCAGGGTGTCGCCTTCCTGTACCCGATACTGTTTTCCGCCTGATGCCACAACAGCGTACATATTATATCCTCCATTTACCTATCATAATGATAAAATTATAGCGTCTAATAAGAAAATAGGTAATATTGACCGTTTATCAATGTTTGTCAAGAAAAAAAACAAGGAGCGCATCCTGTTTCAGAATGCGCTCCCTGTTTTTTAACTATTTCTGGGCAAACCCTAAGCACCGACCTCTTCTTTTACACCAATGGAAATCTTGAAGAACACCGTAAGAATGAGGGCGCCAATGCCGTACACGCCGAGGGTGATCAGAATTTCCGGAATGGAAGGCGCATATTCAACCACATGGTGCATGGGGTTGGGGACAAATCCGCCGGAGATCATTCCCAGGCCCTTGTCGATCCAGGTGCCGATGAAAACGGCTACGCAGGCTACGGCCAGCACCCCTTCATTTTTACGTGTGATCGGGTTGACTAAAAGGATGATTGCAATCAACATCAGCCCGTAGGCCGTCCACATGAAGGGTACCAGGGATCCCTTGCCATGCAGCCCGGCAAAGAGATACGTTATGTGGTCCATGTGTTCGGGAATGCCGCTGTAGAAGGCCGTAAAAATTTCGCACAAAAAGAAGAATACGTTGATGCAGACGGCATAGGCCACGATTTTGGCCAGGGATTGAATCTGTTCCCGGCCCGGATCGAAGTTCGAGACCCTCCTGATGAAAAGACACAGCAGGATGAGCAGCGCAGGTCCGGCGGCAAAGGCCGAGGAGAGAAACCGCGGTGCCAGGATGGCCGTTAACCAGAATCCCCGCCCCGGGAGACCGGCAAACAAAAATGCGGTGACGGTGTGAATACTGACGGCCCAGGGAATCGAGAGGTAGATGAGCGGCTTCAGCCAGGCCTGGTAATGGGTCCCGTTGCGTTCGGCTTCGAGAACATTCCAGCCCACGATGAGGTTGATGAACAGATAGCCCTGGAGGACGATGATGTCATAAAAAAGGACGGAATTGGGACTGGGGTAAAGCAGCACGTTAAATACCCGCATGGGCTGTCCGAGGTCGACGAGTACAAAGAGTATGCACATGACCAGAGCGGCAATGGCCAGAAATTCGCCCAGGATGGTGATCCTGCCAAAGGCCTTGTAGTCATGCAGGTAATAGGGCAGTACCACCATCACACCGCCGGCGGCAACGCCCACCAGAAAGGTGAAATTGGCGATATAGAACCCCCAGGTTACATCCCTGCTCATACCGGTGATCCCCAGACCGAAGTCAAGCTGTTTCAGGTAGACGAGAAAACCGATTCCAATGACGGCCAACAGCGCCGCCAGCCAACCATAATATTGTTTACTTCCTTTGATCGCTAATTCAAGCATGTGCACCTCATACGATATAGTAAACGGTCGGCTCTGTGCCGAGATTTTGTTTACGCCGAATGGTGTAATGGGTTCTT
>JAFDAT010000469.1 GCA_019313725.1 Deltaproteobacteria bacterium | reverse complement strand
GGTTGAATTCTGCTGTTTCCCTGCTGATGGATGCCGGCAAAAAAGTCTTAGGGTCGATCGTATTCATAAAAAATTATCCTTCTCGGTCGCCGTTATAAAAAGTCGTATGCTGAAGACCTCTTGAAGGGCGCTGATGTTTGTCTCGAAGAGCTCCCGGAATCTCAGAGGGACTGCTTATTGCGGGCTATAAACTCCCGAATAAGACCGTTGACTTTTCCGGGTTGCTCGTGAATTACCCAGTGAGAGCCATCTGGAATTCTGCGGATGGTGAGGTCGTCGATATAGTGGTCCAGACCTTCCAGGAGGCAGGGCAGCAGCGCGGTATCCGCTTCCCCCCAGATGACGAGCGTCGGCACGCTGACCGCGAACACTTCACGCGGAAGGTCCGCGATGCTCCGGACCCGGTTCTCGTCCGCTTCCGTCTCCGGCGGATAAAGCGGCGAAATCCTGTAATAGTTCAACCCCCCGGTGAGAGCCCCGTGCTGATCCCATGCCGCGATATATTTTCTGCGCACCGCTTCGCTGAATTCCCAATGGCTGCCGAAGGTGAACACCGCCTCCACGAGTTTTGCATAGCTGTTTTCGGAAAGAACCGCTTCTGCATCCGGCTTTCGAAACGCCAGCATGTAGGCGCTGGCCGCCTGCTGTTCGGGATTGCTCAGAAGTTCCCGGGCAAAAACGCCCGGATGGGGAGAGTTGATGATAACCAGACTTTCCAGCATCTCCGGATGGCTGTTGGCAAACGACCAGGCAACGGCACCGCCCCAATCGTGGGCAACCAGGGTCAGGCGCTCGTGCCCCAGGTGTTCGGCGAGCCCCTTGAGATCATCCACCAGTTTTCCGACAGCATATTCCTTTATGTTTGCGGGTTTTTCCGACAGATTGTAGCCGCGCATGTCCAATGCCACGGCCTGGTGATCCCTGCCGAACTCGATAAGCTGTTGCTCCCATTCCCCCCAGAACTCGGGGAATCCATGTACGAAAAGAATCAGCGGCCCCTCACCCACGCTGACGTAGTGCAGGCGGATCCCATTGACATCGGCAAACCGGCTTACAAATTCAGGAGTGTCCATATCCCGTGTATCGATTTTGTCCATATTTCACCTTTGTTCCAGCATTAAAAACATAGTCCTTTGGATCCGGGTATCGACTACATGGCCCCTCTATTTTGAAATCCCGACGAGCGCCATGGTCTGACGGGCAATCTCCTTTTCTTCGTCGGTCGGAATCACGAGTATGGCTACCCGGTTACCGTCGGACTGAATCTCACGCAGTGCCCGGCTGTCAGAACTATTTTTTTTCGGGTCGAGGCGAATTCCCAACCAGTCCAAGCCCTTATCACCGTTACACACCATCTCCCGAATCACGGCAGCGTTCTCACCGACGCCTCCGGTAAACACGACCGTATCCAACCCGTTCATAACGGCGGCATAGGCCCCGAGATACTTCCTGATCTGGTGTACGAACACATTGATCGCCGCTATTGCCCGCGCTTCACCTTTTTGCATGGCTGCCAACACATCCCGGACATCACCACTGCCGATGCCCGCCATGCCCAGAAAACCGCTCTGCTTGTTGAGCAGCGTATCCACCTGATCCACCGTCAAGCCCTTGTGCATCATCAGGTGCGTGACAATGGCCGGGTCGATCGTTCCGCAGCGCGTCCCCATGACGGTCCCTTCCAGGGGGGTAAGCCCCATGCTGGTGTCCACGCTCCGACCGCCATCCACGGCAGTGATGCTGCTTCCGTTGCCCAGGTGACAGGTGACCATTTTCAGGTCCGCTGAAGAACTGCCCAGGTAACGTGCCGCTTCACGGCTGACATAATCGTGACTGGTGCCATGGAAACCGTAGCGACGGATTTTATCCTCCCTGTACAAATTATAAGGCAAACCGTAAAGATACGCTTTTTCCGGCAGGCTGGCATGGAAGGCCGTATCGAAAACCGCCACCTGGGCGGTGTCGGGAAAATTGTTTTCGCAGGCTTCGATTCCCTCCAGGTTCGGCGGGTTATGCAGCGGGGCCAGCGAAGCATATTCCCGGATGATGCTTTTCACCTTTTCGTCAACAACGACCGGTGCATGAATTTTTTCTCCGCCGTGTACAACCCTGTGGCCGATGGCTGCCACTGCCTTTCTGTTCTCGAGCACCCCTGATTTTTTGTCGGCCAGGCACTCGATGATCCGGGATACGGCCTCACGGACATTTCCCACCGCCACCGCCCGGGTCACCTTTTCCCCATGATGTGCCGCATAGGTGATCTGCGTACCATCAAGGCCGATTCGTTCCACGACACCCTTGGCCAGCACCGTTTCATCCTCAATGCCGAACAGCGTGAATTTAACCGAAGAACTCCCCGAATTGATCACAAGCACGGTAAATTTATGCGGTGCAGGCATCTGCCGCCTCCAGAGCTTTGTCCATAATGGTAATACCTTCGTCAATTTCATCTTCAGCTATGGTCATGGCCTCCGGTACCACATCCCAGTGGCACATGGCAAACCTTTTACCCGTACGCCCGCGAAACCGGCCATCACTTCATCAAAAATAAAAATGAGAGCGGGATATCCCGCTCTCATTTTTATTTGTTGAGCGGCGAAGCCGCGTTTAATAATTTTTGCTCAGCAAAAATTATCACTTATGCGCCTTTTTGGGGACACATATCAGCCTTGTCAATTCCTGCA
>JAFDAT010000468.1 GCA_019313725.1 Deltaproteobacteria bacterium | reverse complement strand
TTCATTCGAAACATCATCAAGGAAGACGAAGCATCCGGAAAATTCGGCGGCAGGGTTGCCACCCGGTTTCCGCCCGAACCTAACGGATACCTCCATATGGGCCATGCCAAATCCATCTGTCTCAATTTTGGCCTTGCCGCCGAAAATGAGGGCGCCTGCAATCTCAGGTTTGATGACACCAATCCCACCAAGGAAAGCGTAGAATATGTGGAGTCGATCCAGGAAGATGTTCACTGGCTTGGCTTCGACTGGGAAGAGCGGCTGTATTTTGCCTCCGACTACTTTGAAAAGCTTTATGCCTATGCTACCGAGCTGGTCAAAAAAGGAAAGGCCTATGTCGACAGCCTGAGTGCTGATGAAATCCGGTCCTACAGGGGCACCCTGACCGAACCCGGCAAGGAAAGTCCTCATCGCAACCGCGCCATCGCCGAAAACCTGGATCTTTTTTCACGTATGCGGGCCGGCGATTTTGAGGAAGGCGCCCATGTACTTCGCGCAAAAATAGACATGACCCATCCCAACCTGCTGATGCGCGATCCGACCCTCTACCGGATCCGCAAGGCCTCCCACCATCGGACCGGCGATAAATGGTGCATCTATCCCATGTACGACTTCACCCATTGCCTTTCAGATTCCATCGAAGGCATTACCCACTCCATCTGCACGCTGGAATTTGAAAATAACCGACAGCTCTACGATTGGGTCCTGGATGAACTCGACGTCTATCACCCCCAGCAGATCGAGTTTGCGCGCCTCAACCTTACCCACACCGTCTTGAGCAAACGAAAACTGATCCAACTGGTGGAGGAAGAGCACGTAACCGGGTGGGACGATCCGAGAATGCCGACCCTTTCCGGGTTGCGCAGGCGGGGCTATTCACCTGAATCTATCCGCAATTTTTGCGAACGCATCGGCCTGGCAAAAAGAGACAGCACCGTGGATATGGCTCTGCTGGAATATACCCTCAGAGAGGACCTCAACAAGAGGGCCCGGCGCGTCATGGGGGTTCTGCACCCACTCCGGGTGATCATTGACAACTACCCGGAAGGTCAGGTGGAAGAGCTGGACGCTGAAAACAGCCCGGAGGATCCGGGTATGGGAAAACGAAAAATTCCATTTTCCCGGGAGCTTTTTATCGAGCAGGAAGATTTCATGGAGGACGCCCCCAGAAAATTTTTCCGTCTGGCCCCCGGACGCGAAGTCAGACTGAAACATGCCTACTACATCACCTGTGTCGATGTGGTCAGAAACGATCAGACCGGGGAGATCACCGCGCTTCACTGCACATATGATCCGGAAACCCGGGGCGGTTGGTCCAACGACGGCCGCAAAGTAAAGGGTACGCTGCACTGGGTTTCTGCCGCACATGCGGCCCAAGCCGAAGTGCGCCTGTACGACCACCTTTTCACCCGGGAAAACCCGGCCGTTGAAAAAGAGGGTGTCGGCTTCATGGGCTGCCTGAACCCTGAATCCCTGACAACCCTGACTGGTTGCATGCTGGAACCATCCCTTAAAAATGCAAAGCCCGGCACCTATTATCAGTTTCTGCGACTAGGCTATTTCTATGTGGACAGTGTAGATACCACTGAAAATCGTCCCGTATTCAACCGCACGGCAACCTTGCGGGATACCTGGGCCAAGATTCAGAAAAAGAAAGGAAAGGGCAAATAACCAATATCCAATAACGAATTATCAATGTCCGACCTGAGTTATGGCAATCGGCATTCAGCAATAGGAAAGCAGGGATAAATCCCTGTCCTACGAAGCGGTTGGCCTAAGGCATTGTAGTCCAGGGCTTCAGCCCTGAAGAAAAGACGAACAGCCGGATGCTGGTTCTAAAACAAGAAAGAGGATAAATGACCCCTTATGATCTAGCCAAAACACTTCACCGGGAGCTGTCGCCATTTGCCCCCAGGCTTTCCGCGGCCCTGAACCGGGCCCTTTTAGATATCGGTGAAGGGTCGGTCCTGGTAGGACTGGGGCCTGGAACCAACCAAAATGATTCCGTCACCTTCCAGGAAAGTGAAATGATCAGCACCCGGGGAGATGATCCGGCCAATATCATTTCAAAAATCATGCAGGTGCTGAACGTCCTTGAAAACAACTCATCCTGGAATGTTTTAATCGACAAAAGGCCTGGATCCGGCAAAGATACCCTCGCTTTGATGTACACGCTATACCGGGAGAAAAAAGGAAACGGATGATGTTAAAATTAGCGCTACCTATCATGCTCGTCCTGGTGCTCGTTTTTCTTGCCGGACCCGCAAATGTTGTCGGAGAACGACTGGACAGCATCTCTGTGCCGGTGGGCACCCTCGTACTCAATCCACCTTCCGACATCGTGTCGGTTCGTTCACCCGTGGCCTTTCCCCACTCCCTGCACTTCGATTATGCCTGCAACCAATGCCACCACAAATGGGACGGCCTGACCAAAATCAAGACCTGTATGGCCACCGGCTGTCACGATGCCCTCGACCCGCCTAAAAAAAGTGAAAAAGCACTGGAATACGATCATGAAGCCATGCCCTATTTCAAATATGCCTATCACAAGCGTTGTATCGGCTGCCACAAGGATATCCGGGCCATCAATCAATCCAAGGAAAAAAGCATCATGGGACCCGGCGGGAAGGTATCGAATCTTGGTCCGGTGGGGTGTATCGGGTGCCATGAAAGAGAATAAAATTT
>JAFDAT010000467.1 GCA_019313725.1 Deltaproteobacteria bacterium | reverse complement strand
CCTGGTGTTCGGCATCATGTTCACCCTTTTTCTGTCGAGCAAGGTGGGGGCTATTGCCATTATCCCCAACATGTTTCCCATCATCATCAACTTCGGCATCATGGGCTGGCTGGGCATTGAACTGTCCATGTTCACCAGCCTGATTGCCAGTATCGCCATCGGTCTGGCCGTGGACGACACCATCCACTACCTGGTGCGCTACAACCGTGAATTCAGGAAAGATCTGGATGTTCAGAGAGCCCTGAGGGAAACCCTGCGGCACATAGGGCGTCCGATAATCTATACCACGCTGACCATCAGCATCGGGTTCTCAATACTCACCCTGTCGAGTTTCAAGCCCACGGCCATTTTTGGCATCCTGATGGCCATCACCATGTTTTCGGCACTTGTGGGCGACCTCATACTGCTGCCATCGCTGCTGCTGCACGCCGAACTGGTCACCCTGTGGGACCTGGTTCGCCTGAAACTGGGCAAGGACCCGGGGTTTGGCATACCGCTTTTCCGAGGCCTGTCCAGAACACAGATCCATTACATCATCATGGCGGGAACGCTTAAAAAAATCGGGGCCGGCCAGGTATTGTTCCACAAGGGTGAACAGAGCGAGTCCATGTGTGCGCTGGTATCCGGCTCCATGGATGTCGTGGAGCGTGAAAACGAAGAAGTGCTTTATACGGAAAACGACGTCTACAAGCAGATCAACCGTTTGGGTGCCGGTGACATCGTGGGCGAAATGGGGCTTCTACGGCAGGCGCCGCGTTCTGCGACCGTGGTTGCCACCGCGCCGAGCGAATTTCTGGAAATCAACCTGAAGATGATCAAGCGTCTGCAGTGGCTCTACCCGCCGACGGCCAATCGTTTTTTCTTCAACCTGATGCGGATTTTGTGCGACCGCATCGAGAAGGTGACCAATGACTTTACCTGCAGGAGCGTCGTCGACGACCTGACCGGGTGGTGCAACCGCAAGGGATTCCACGATTTTTTGGATGTGGAGTTTCACCGGGTCATGCGGTACGAGGAAGACCTGGCTTTGTGCCTCATGGGGATCGACTTTGAAGTGGACGACAAAAAGATGAGCTATGATATCAAAGACCGAAATCTAAGGCTCCTGGGGCAAACGCTCTCCAAGAGCATCAGGAAAAGCGATACCCTGGGGCGTCTGGATGCAGAGACATTTGCCCTGCTCATGCCGGAAACGTCGGTTGAAAAGGCGCTGCCGGTGTGCAACCGCCTGGCTGATATCCTGACGGCAAAGCGCCTGGATGTGGATGGCATCAGCATCCAGGTTGCGTTAGGTGTGGCCGAAATTCTACCCGGGAAAGACAAATCGGGTCAGGATTTGATTACGCGTGCCCAGGCTGAACTTGACCGGAAAAAGAACGGACCCGCGTAAGCCGCTAAATTTGTTCTTTTAACGTGACGCCTGCCTGCAAAATAATGGATGTTAATCCCCCCCCCGCTTCTTGCCATGCCACAATGTGGTGATTATGGTATGCCTATGTTATTTCTATACAAGGGGGGGTGATTGCTCAGGAAAATTCCCACCACAACAAGCTCACCGAACTAGAAATCTGCCGGATCGATTCTGCACGGATTCAGACGGAACTCGAAACCTGCGACTTCAATCTGAAAACGCTGAACGATATCAGCAAGGACATTTACGGCAGTGTCGAGACCAGCACGATACTGAAAAATTTTCTGCTTATGTGTATGGGCAACTTCGGTATTCTCAACGGATTCGTTCTGCTGATGGATGGTGACAGTGAAAAATCGGGTCATTTTGCCTCGGTCGGCTTTGCGGAAGAAGATGTGGACAAACTGCACCTCAGCTGCAGGCAGTGCATGGCGCCTGACACACCGCTTGACCAGCATAATGACAGTCTTTCAGTACTTTGCGCCTCGGTGGCCCCCTTCGGGGTAGAGCAGTTATTTCCTTTTGCGGTGGAGGCGGACCGTCCGGGGTTCCTGGGACTGGGTTCCCGGCTGATGTCCGACACTTATTCCACCAAGGAGCGGGAACTGTTGGAGACCCTGATCAACAGCCTGGTCGTCGCTCTGAAAAATGCCCAGTCATTTGAATCCATTCTGGATCTCAATCGGAACCTGGAAGAAAAGAACGTTGCTCTCGGCAATGCTTTGAAGAATCTAAGGGCCGAAATGAAGAAAGTGGAAATCCTGGAGAGCGTCAAAGACAATCTGAATAAATTTGTACCGCATGCGGTCTCCCTGGCCATCGAGAAATCCCCCACCGGCCATATGCCCGAAAGTCGCAACCATGACCTTTCAGTCCTGTTTCTGGATATTGAAGGCTACACACGGCTTACTGAAAAATTGGGCGGCAGCGAGGTCAATACCATTATCGAGAAGCACTTTTCCGTGTTCATGGACGCCATCCATGCTAACAACGGCGATGTCAACGAGACTGCCGGCGACGGCCTGATGGTATTGTTCATAAACGAGGATAAGAAGACCAATGCCCTGGATGCCATGCGCACGGCCCTGACCATTCAGGATGAGACATCCCGCATCAGCGAAGACATATTTTCCCTGTACAAACCCCTCCAGATCAATATCGGCATCAACTCTGGGGTGGCCCTGGTGGGCGCGGCAAAATTCAACAGTGTTACCGGATCGCGCTGGACCTACACGGCCCGCGGCAGCCTGGTCAATATCGCCGCCAGGATCGGCGCCCTGGCATC
>JAFDAT010000466.1 GCA_019313725.1 Deltaproteobacteria bacterium | reverse complement strand
AACTTCAAAACCCTTTATCTTCAGCGCTTCCGCGGCTTCTATTCCGATGGCCCCGGAACCTATAACGACCGCTCGCCGTCCTTGGTGTGCGTTAAGTTTTTCTGCATCGGCCAGCTGTTTGAGGCTGAAAACACCCTTTTTGTCGAGCCCGTCCACGGGCGGCATGAAAAGCTGTCCGCCATGGGCCAGAACCAGTTTGTCATATT
The DNA here is from genome assembly GCA_019313725.1 of Deltaproteobacteria bacterium. Taxonomy (GTDB): domain Bacteria; phylum Desulfobacterota; class Desulfobacteria; order Desulfobacterales; family B30-G6; genus JAJDNW01. The sequence continues at coordinate 2,495 of JAFDAT010000466.1, read as the reverse complement.
CGATTTCGCGGCCGTCTTCTGTGACGATGCAACTGGCCTCCGGTTGGATTGATGTCACTTGGCTGCCCAGTACCAGGTCAATGCTGTTTTTTGCATATTCCTCCAGTGAGCGTTTAAAGACCGCCGGCCATGGAAGCTGTCCGGAAAGAATATAAGGTAAAGAACACGGATCGTATTCCGGGCAGTTTTCCCCGGAAACAATGCTGATCTCGAGGTCCGGCCTTTTACTACGCAGCCTGAAGGCGGCCTGATTGCCGGCGGTTCCATTGCCCACAATGACGACTTTCATGCGTGCCGCCCATCATGCGCGTGTTTCGGGTTTTTCCATCTATTCCCAAGCGAGCGTGAGGCCTGCAGGCGGGCAACATGTCGGGTGTATGCTTCGCTGTTCATCCATTTCAATGCCTTTTCCGACCGGCAGGCAGAGACGCACCAAGGGCCGGAAACCTCGTCTACGCACAGGTCGCATGTCATGGTCTGGCCCGTGTCCGGGTTGATCGTCGGACTTGCCAGGTGGCATATGTAGAGGCAGGCCCGGCAGCCGATGCACTTCTCATCGTCGGTGGTTACCGTTTGGTTGGTTTGGCTGACGCGTGCATTCACAGGGCACACCTTGATGCAGGGTGCATCATCACAGGCCTGGCAGATGACGGGCTGGTGTTGGACAGGGTTGTCAAAGGTGAGGATCTTAATGCGCGAGCGATGGGTGCTCAAGATGCCATGATGCGCCATGGAACAGGCCAGTTCACAGAGATGGCAGCCGGTACAGCGGGTGGGATCAATGAAGATGTGCCTGTTTTCCTTGCCCAAAACACCTCCCTGCAACGCTATATCGTTCATTATAATGAACAAATATGGATAATTTTTCTATTTTATATGGACAGGCGAATTTGTCAATAAAAATTTAATTACATGATTATGTTGATAATTATGCTTGACATAATTTCTTTTCAAGATAAAATTATAACAATTAGATCGTTCGTTATAATGAATTTATCCTGAGATACAGGAGACAGGTATGAGCATAGACACAGACCAAGGCTCGGCAGCTGAATCGCTGCGTAAAACGCGTTCTTTCGGGAAGATCAGGTGCCACAACCCCAGCTGTATGAAGCGTATGGAGCCGGCTTACGGTGAAGACCGGGTTAAATGCCAAACCTGTGGCATGGAATACCGCATTTACTGGCTAGACGAAAACCTGCCGCGTATCCGTGGGCCTGTCTGGGAGACCAACCGCAAACTGGCTGCTGAAAAATTGGCGGAAAAGGGCCTGAAATAGGTTTTTGGGGCATCAAACATTCCCGCCTTTTTCTAATTCATAGGAGAGTACTACCATGGCTTTGAATCGAAAAATTGCCTATATCGATCTTTCAAGTGGAAATATTGAAACCAGGCGGATTCCCCTGGAGTTGCGGAGGAAATATATGGGAGGCCGGGGATTGGACGCCTACCTGCTCTACAACCACACCCCTCCGGGTTGCGATCCTCTGGGGCCGGACAATCCGCTTTTGATCAGCGGCGGCTTATTGGCCGCCACCTGCGCTTCGGCAACCGCCCGCACCCACATTATGGCCAAGTCGCCCCTGACCGGCCTCCTGGGCAGCGCCAATATGGGCGGGTTTTTTGCACCGGAACTGGCCTGGGCCGGTTATCATCACCTGGTTATCAAGGGAAAGGCGGAAAAACCTGTTTATTTGTGGATAAACAACGGAGAAATCGAGATCAGGGATGCTGCGCACCTGTGGGGAAAATCCACCACCGACACCCAGTGGGCCATCCGCGAAGAGCGGGGTGACGATGAAATTAAAAGCGCGGTCATCGGACAGGCCGGTGAAAACCTAGTGCGGTTCGCCTGCGTGATGACCGGGCTGAAAAATTCCGCCGGACGAACCGGCATGGGCTGCGTTATGGGTTCCAAAAACCTGAAGGCTGTCGCGGTTCGCGGAACCACGGACATCAACATCGCCCACCCCGTGGAAGCTCTGGAATACAATAAAAAATTTATTGACCAGATCACCAGTGCTAAGGTTAACAAAACCCAGGGCGTCCTCGGCACCCCTTTTATCTGGGGGGCCACCAATTCGTGGGGCGGCGTACGTACCCGGAATTTCCAGTACAACCAGATGGAGCATGCCGATGACATCGAGCCGGAACGGATCGATGAAATTGCTACCGAAACCATGGGGCCGCATCACATGACCGGGTGTTTCGGGTGCCAGGTTCATTGCCGGGCCCAGTATAAAATCCAGACTGGTCTTTATCGGGGAAAATACGATGAAGGGCCGGAATACACGTCCTTGGGGGCTTTCGGTGCCGAACCAGACTGCCGGGATGCCAACACCGTTCTGACCGGCAACCACCTGGTGAACCAGTACGGCGTGGACAACCTGGAAATCGGCAGCATGATCGCCTGGGCCATGGAACTTTATGAAGAGGGTATTATCGGCAGCAAGGAAACCGATGGCTTGGACCTGCGTTTTGGCAATGACGATGCC
>JAFDAT010000465.1 GCA_019313725.1 Deltaproteobacteria bacterium | reverse complement strand
TGAACGCGGCTTTGCTGCTATCAATACATCCAGGACATCTCCGATACACAAGCATCCCGGATAGCCGGTTTTTTTCTTTGAATGTTATTTTGCTGTCCACTTGGATCCTAATTGCTCACACTTGGGATAGCGGGAACCTCTCTGTTTTTGATGAATGACGACCACCCATCGTGAGATGATCTTAAAGTATTTAGCGGCGAAGCCGCGTTCAACAAAAGAATTAAAAGACATTCGTACGTTGAATGTCTTTTAATTCTTTTGTAGGGTGTCAAAGAATTCCCCGGGGACCTCAACTTCCATTTCAACCTCAACGGCACCGTCCGGCATTTCTGTCTTGTTGATTACCCTGGCCCCTCTTAAATACGAATTAACATTGATACTTACAGAATCGCTCTCGGTCATATAGTCCTTGACCGTGGTCTGCGAGTTCACCTGCGCCCCTTCAATCTCCTGAACCAGGTTGCGCATGGCATCCGCCTGGGCCGCCCTCGCAGCCATGGTGCGCGCCAAGGTGGGATTGGTATGTTTAGAAGAGGGAACGCCAATGCCCCTGGCTCTGAACAGCCTCGCCGTCGACGTTGTCTTCTGCGGTTTCGGGAGCGGCGCCCTGTAAAGGACCACCAGCCTATCAGTGCGGTCTACTTCCACATCGATGGCAGTCAGGAGCTTTCCCCGGGTGACATCCACGACCTTTGCATTGAAATAAAAAACATCGTTCAATTCCGAAACCGTGCCTGAAATTATGGTTTCAGCCCCCACGAGCTTGCCCAACTCCCGGGTGGAGGATTCGTCTACAAATGCAGACACCTGAAACTGCTGCTCCTCGATCACTTTGTCGATGAGGGCCCGTTCCAGAACCTGAAATTGTTCGGAACGCGTAAAATAGGGGGTCAGCTTATCCGCAATATAGCGCCCCAGCTTCGACACACTGCCGTCATCGTTTACAAAATCGGCAACGACAATCACCATCTGTTTGCCCGAAGCGGATTCATTACCCGCCATATTGGATGACTCACCCGACGTATAGCGCTCGCTCGACGTAACCGACCGGCTGCCGTCCCCGTCCTGTTTTTCGATTTCCCGGTCCAGTTCATCCATGACATCATCGGCATGGCTGCGGGTATGTTCCCCCGGCGTTGTCGCGTCTTCGACCCCTGTTCCGCCTGAAACCGCCGCTGAAAAGCCGTCCGACTGCTTCAACCGGTAGATCTCTTCATTCAGGCCCCTCCCCAGATAATCCAATGCCTCGGTAAACTGTGCAAAGCGAGGTGTGCCCTTTTCCACCGTTTCACCCGCTGCGGGTGTCGCATATATATCCGTCTTGGACTTTTCAGGAACCGCGGCGCACGCAATCACGAGCAACATCAGAAAACTTGAAAAAAGAACGAATGCCGTTTTCACATTACCTCCTCGATCGGGAATGGTTTTGTAAAATTTATAATAATTTTAATCAGTACCAAAGTGTTATCATTCCAGTCAATGGTTTTAATGCATACCTTTTTATTTGACTTCATCCACATTTAATATTATTTTGAGATAGGTTTTATGCCTGTTTTTCTCGTGATGACATTAAAATCAATCCATCAGAATAAGGAGATAGCTGTTGCTGAAAAATATAGCCGCATGCCTCCTGTTGGGCTTTGTTTTATCTGTTGGCTGGCCATGTGTTTCGCCATCCATGGCCTACTCCCCTAAACAGATCTATAAGAAGGCGGGGCCGGGGGTCGTATTCATCTTTGCCTCCAAGGGCTCCAGCAAAGGCAGCGCCGGAACCGGATCGATCATCAGAAAAGACGGCCTGATCATCACCAACGCTCATATTTTCAAACAGCAGGGCTCCTCCAAACTGCTCTCCAATATCTCTGTATTTTTAAAACCGGAACGCGTCACCGGAAATCATAAAACCGACCTGGCCAAAGGCTACAAAGGGACAATCATAGCCTATGACATCCCCCTTGATCTGGCCCTCGTTAAAATTGTAGGCCCCAATATGCCCCTGCCCACGGTGAATTTTGCAGATTCGGAAATAGTGGATATCGGTGAACAGGTCTACGCTATCGGCCATCCGGAACAGGGGGGATTGTGGAGCCTCACCACGGGCGTCATCAGCGCCTACTGGTCGGATTACGGCGGTGTCCCCGGCAAAAACCTTTTTCAGACGGATGCCAGTATTAACCGGGGAAATTCGGGAGGGCCCCTGCTGGACGATGCCGGTGACATGATCGGCATCAACGCCATGATAGCCAGGAAAGCCGCTGACGGCCTCACCATCACGGATGTTAATTTTTCCATTCGTACCAGCGTCGCCATTGACTGGCTGCGTGACAACGGGTACCGTTTTACAGCCGTACAGAGGAAATCTGATGAACCCGCAGAAATGGTGGCAACCACGCCCGCCGTACCCTTGAAAAAAGCCGAAAACGTGACGACACCGCCGGAAGAACCGAAAGAAGAAACAGCCGAGCCCCTCCCCAAGACACAGGCAACCGGCAAAAAACAGCCGGATGCCGCTGTTGAGAGTCAAACCGGAAAAAAAGATCATCCCACCGACATTATAGAGGAAGAAACAAAAGGGCTCTCTTCAGGGCAAAATGAGCCGCCGGATGACCTGATTGCCAAAAAACCGGAATCAGGCAAAATCCTGACCGATAAAAAACCATACCGCATGGATGACCTGCTTGAGGGCATGCGGGAGATGGAAGATTTAAT
>JAFDAT010000464.1 GCA_019313725.1 Deltaproteobacteria bacterium | reverse complement strand
GCCTGAGATGCCTTTTTCCCGGGCCGCCTGACAGAGCTTGGTCATCAATATTTTCCCCAGGCCTTTTTTCTTGAAATCTTTGGAGACTGAAAAGGCCACCTCAGCCATGTTGTTGGACGGGTCCAGCAGATACTCCCCCACACCGATTACTTTACCGAAACCAAACTCACCGATGACGGCTACAATAGTGAGATCCTTGATATAATCCACCTGGGAGACCTTGCCGACTTCATCGTGGACAAAGGCGGTTTTTTCATGGAAAAAGCGGGCGATGATATCGTTTTTTTCGAGGGTATAGAAATGCTCCTGTATGCGGCGTTCATCAACCGGTTTAGCGGGACGGATGGTCACTGTCTGATTGTCGATGATGATGTTTTCCTCGAGTTGGCGGGGATAGACGCCGTATATGGATTCGGCCAGAGTTCGTTCGGCACCGAAGAGCCCCTGCTTTTTGGCTTCATGGAACAATTCATCCCGAAAATCGGGGTGGGCGATGCTGATCATGGCGGTGGCTCTCTCCTGGAGGCTCTTCCCGAAGAGGTTGACGACCCCAAACTCGGTGGCGACATAGTGCACATCACCGCGCGGGACCACAACGGCGGTGTTATCCAGACTGGGTATGATGCGGCTTTTTTTACCCTTATTGGCGGTGGCCGTCAACAGCACGAATGATTTGCCTCCCGGCGACTGGGCGGCCCCCCTGATGAAATCAAGCATGCCGGTGACACCGGAGAAGTGGTTGTAGGGCAGGGCATCGGCCGCCACCTGGCCGGTCAGGTCCATGGCCATGCCCACGTTGAAGGATACCATCCGGTTATTGCGGCTGATGACGTAAGGATCGTTAACGTAATCCGAAGGGTGAAATTCAATGCTGGGATTGTTGTCGATGAACTCGAAGAGGTTTTCCGTCCCGATGGCGGTGCTGGCAACCAGTTTGCCATCGTTGAAACCTTTTTTGCGGTTGGTAACAACACCCCGGGCAACCAGGTGCATGATTTCATCGGTCAGATAATGCGAGTGCACCCCCAGGTCATTTTTGTCGACAAGTGCCAGCAGGGTAGCCTGAGGCGTCGTGCCGGGGCTGAACTGGAGTGTGGAACCGTCTTCGATCAGTCTGGCGATCAGTCTCCCAATGTCGTTGGCCGATTCGGACTCGGGCTGCTTGCCGATGGTGAGGATCGGTTCGTCGTGTTCCACGATGCAATCCACATCGTTTACATGCAGGAAACTCTGTCCCAGGACTCGCGGCATGCAGGCATTGACCTGGGCGATGACCAGGTCTGCCGATTGAGCGGCCGCAAGGGTGATGTCCACAGAGACCCCCAGGCTCATCCAGCCGAAATCGTCCGGCGGGGTAACCTGGATCAGGGCGACATTGATGGGCATCAGGCGGCTTCGGAACAGGTGCGGCACGGCCGACAGGTTGATGGGGGTGATGAAACGCTGATTCCTGGAGAGCCGTTCAGCCTTGGCAGACCCCAGGTAAAAGGATCTAATCGTCAGGTTCCGGCTTTGGGACTTGTCGGCAATCAGCGTCAGGGGCGTGCTTTCCAGCGCCAGCAGGCGGACAATTTCAATATCGGTGTAGCGTTTCGAAGCATCACCGAGTGCCTTGACCAGGTATTGCGGTTCTCCGCACGAAGATCCGATAAATACCCGTTGCCCGGCTCTTATTCGGTTTATGGCATCGTCTGCGTCGCACTTTCTTTCGACATAATTATCGGCCCAGTAGCCTTCAGCTCCCATATGATCCCCGCTTTTTATTAAAAACCACATTCAATTGTGAGATGGTCCCTACATGGTACTGTCTCCCCGCCGATTTTTCAAGCCTTCAAACTCTGGCTTTTAAATTGGCGAGACCCGGTGACAGCCCGGAAACCTTGCAGCGGGAATCCTGTTGGATGGAATACCTGAGAACCCGGTTCCGGCCATCGGGTCGGAGATTCAACATTCCGGTGCCACTGACATTTGATGGTGATTTGGTATTCCGCAACTACTATAAAGGATTTGCAGGCACGCGCTTTAACGCCACGACTTCGCTTCCCGAACGCATCGAAACCGTGGGGAGCATGGCCGCATTGTGCGTTTCAGGCAAATTTTGGAACGACAGGTACGGTGAAGCGAAAGGGTAGGAGGGAATCGTTTCAAACTTAAAACAAAACCTGGATGAATCGGAAAAAATGAACATCGAACAGCGAACGTCCAACATCGAACGCCGAATAGTTACAAGCAGGATTGGTAATCCGCCTTTATTTAAATATCCAATTTCCAATGATCAGGTTTGCTACCTGCACTTGGACATTGAGCATTCGTTATTGGATATTGGTTATTCGCTCTTTCCTTTGGATTTTGATCAGAATCGGGCACCAAAATCCTGCGAAAACATGATGGGATTTCAATAAATAGGTACTAAAACATAACACGAATATTTACATCTCATCCATTTCTTCATCATCGTCGAGGTCGTCTTCCGGGGATTCCTCTATATAGGCCTGGCGTTCTTTTTCTTGATCATATTCTTCGTCATTTTCTTCCTGACAACTGTAATGCCATGCGTCGGTTCTCATTATTTGTCTCCTGACCCGGATGTGACCGGCGAAAAAATAAATTAAAGTGTCAAGTGATCTAAAATTATAAGTGATCTAAAGTTGATGAATCGCTACGCTCTGCCATTTATAAAAAAGATAGAATTCCTTAACTTTAGTCACTTTAGTTCACTTTA
>JAFDAT010000107.1 GCA_019313725.1 Deltaproteobacteria bacterium | reverse complement strand
AACAGCGGATACAGCAGCCTTTTTGCCAATCACCGGGCCAACATGGCGGCTCCCATCAGTCATGCACGGTTTTATGTGGGGGTTTTGATCAAAATCCTATCCACCTAAAAGATAATTGTTTTTTTTAAAAGGAATCGTGAAGCGACGGAAGCAAGTGTATATTTTTAACATTTCCATAATTCAAATTGAAAACAGTTGGGATGAGTATGCGATTCCTTTTGTATAATATTCGCTACGCAGCCGGTATCGGCAAGCTCTTTCACCTACCGGTACCCTACAGTGGCTATTTTAAGAACACAGACGGTAATCTCAAGAAGATTATCGATTTCATTGTGTCTGTTAATCCTGACATCATGGGGTTGATCGAGGTGGATGCCGGTTCGTTTCGCTCGAGCAAAAGCAATCAGGCTGAATCGATTGCCTGGGAACTGCAGCAGAACCACATCTACCAGTCCAAATATTCCACGACTTCGGTTGCTCAGAAAGTGCCCTTACTGAACAAACAGGGTAATGCCATATTGACCAACCAAAACATTATTTCCCAGAAGTTTCACTACTTTCGCGAAGGCATCAAACGCCTGGTTATCGAGCTGGAGCTTCCCGAATGCGTTGTCTTTCTGGTGCATCTGTCCATTAAGTTCCGCCACCGCCACTACCAGTTGGAATCGCTGCATAAAATGGTGGAGAAATCCACCAAGCCGGTTATCGTGGCCGGTGATTTCAATGTTTTGTGGGGGGACCGTGAACTGCAGCTTTTTCTGGCAGCGACCGGATTGAAAAATGCCAACAGCAACGGGGAGCCGTCGCACCCCAGCCGTGCCCCGCGGCGGCAGCTCGACTACATATTTCACAGCCCCGATATCCAGATCACATCCTTTGCAATACCCCGGGTCAAGTTCTCCGACCACACGCCGCTGATCTGTGAGTTTGAAATTAAAAAGGTTGAAGGCAGAAGGGTGAACGAGTGACAAAGAAACAGCGAAATAAAGTGATAAAGAGACAGAAGGTAAGAAGGGGATAAGGTTTTAACTAGTAGTCGGTGTCCGTGACCAGAGGCTTTTATTCATACAAATGTAGGCCAGGGCTTCAGCCCTGCAGTGACAGCAGCAATGCTGCAGGCAAAAGACAGCAGTGCAGGGTTAAAACCCTGGGCTCCACTGACAACCTAAATGAATTCCCCGATGATAGTGTCAACAAACCGCATTCCCCTGGGGGTAGGCACACTGCGCGTGTCGGTTACGATCAGCAGTCCCCGGCGTGCGAGTTCCTGCAATGCGTCAGCGTATCGGGCGTGAAAATCCAGGTCGAACGTTTCTTCCAGTCGGGGGATGTCGATACCATCGATGGTTCTCATGCTCAGGTAAAGGGTCTCCATGAGGCGCTGCTCCGTTGTCAGGGTTTCGCTTTCCGCAACGGGCAGAACGCCCTTTTGCAGGCGGGAAAGGTAGGTCTCAAGGTCGGGGACGTTCCAGCAACGCTCGGGGTCGATGAAGGTGTGGGCAGCAGGCCCCAGGCCGATGTAGGGCGCCGACGACCAGTATTTCTGGTTGTGCCGGGACCGGTAAAAATTTCTGTCTGCAGCGGTATTGCCTTCATGCGAGGTTCGAGCAAAATTAGAGATCTCATATTGCTCGTAACCGTGCTGGCTCAGGAAGTTCTGGGTTAGCTTGAAAAGTTCGGAAACAGCGGTGTCATCGAGGGGCGCCACACGCCCTTCGGCCATCATCTTTCCCAGCGGCGTGCCTTTTTCGAAGGTCAGGGTGTAGCAGGAAAGGTGTTCCGGCGAGCAATCAACGGCACGCTGGAGGTCATTTTCCCAGGAAGCCGGATCCTGCCCGGGGATGCCGTAAATCAGATCCAACCCCAGGTTGTCGAATCCGGCTTTGCGGGCAGACACGATGGCTGATACGGCTACATCGGCCGTGTGAATCCTGCCCAGAAACTTCAACGCAGCCGCGGAAAATGACTGAACCCCCAAGTTGATCCGGTTAATGCCGGCCTGACGGTAGTTCAGCAGGCTGGCCTCGTCCACCGTTCCCGGGTTGGCTTCAATGGTGATTTCGGCATCGTTCTGGATGTTGAAAATCGTGAAGGCCCGGGAGAGCAGACGGTCAATGGCTTTTGCCGGCAGCACGGACGGTGTCCCGCCGCCCAGATAGATCGTGTCAAAGGTAAAAGGCGAGTTCCTCAACAACTCCATTTCGTGAATGAGAGCCTCCACGAAGACCTCTCTCAGGGTGAGGTCCGTGATGGAATAAAAGTCGCAGTAGGCGCACTTTTTTACACAAAAAGGGAAGTGGATGTACAAGCCAGCATTTGCGGCCATGGTTTGATTTTTTTCCAAGAAACAAAGTGAAAGGAAAACAAAGTGGTGAAGCACAGAGTGACAAAACAGGGGTTTAGGTTAAAGTCCAAAGGTCGAAAGAGTCTTTTACCTCGTACCTTTCACTTTTTCACTTAATCCCTGGCCACCGACAACCGTTTTCACTTGTACTTCGCCCCCAGCTGCATGCCGAGGCCGAGCGCTTCCCGGTTCATATCCAGAAAACCGGATGGAATGCGGGTTTCAAGAACCTTCATGACCGAGTCAGGCTGGATGATCTCGGTAATGGCCAGCAGGGTGCCCAGCATGCAGATGTTGAAAACAATGGGTTTTCCGATGGTGTCCATCACCGTTTCAAACATGGGGATCTCTTTCTGCAGGGCGTCGGCTTTGCGCTGGGTTTTGACGTAGCGCGTATCCGTGATCAGGGTCCCGCCGGGGCGGATGATGGTGTAGAATTTGTTGTAAGCCTCCTGGGTCAGGCAGACCAGTACATTGGGTTGCAGCACCTTGGGGAAATTAATGGTTTCATCGGCGATAATGATGTCGCTGCGGGTCGCACCGCCCCGGGCTTCCGGGCCGTAGGCCTGGGACTGCACGGCCATGAGCCCTTCGTGGAGCACAGCGGCTTCGGCGAGTACGATGGCCGCGGTGATAACCCCCTGACCGCCGGAACCTGAAAATACCATTCTGCATCTTTCCATGCTTATGATCCTTTCATGGCATGTTCGATGATTTTGTCGTATTCTTCGCAGTACTCCGGGATTTCTTTCTGCACGAAGATGCCGCGTTCGATCAAATCGTCGTTTTCTTTTTTGGCCTTGGAACCGATGGGCGTGGTGAAATCTTTAAACCACTCCATCATTTCCGCGGCGTCCCCTAGCTTATTTTTGCGTCCGAAGTAGGTGGGGCACTGGGTCAGAATTTCAACCACCGAGAACCCTTCGTGCAGAATTGCTTTACGGATGATATCGGTCATCTGCTTGACGTGATAAGCCGTGGTGCGGGCCACGAAAGAGGCTCCGGCTGCCATGGCCAGCTGGGCGATGTCGAAATCGTGGTCGATGTTTTTGTAAGGTGCTGTCGTGGCTTTTGTTCCGTAGCCGGACAGGGGTGAAAACTGACCGCCGGTCATGCCGTAGACACGGTTATTCATGACGATGGCGGTGATGTCGATGTTGCGCCGGGCGGCATGTATGAAATGATTGCCGCCGATGGCCAGTGCGTCGCCGTCGCCCATGGGCACGATGACGTTAAGTTCGGGCAGCCCCAGTTTGACGCCTGTGGCAAATGCCAGCGCGCGCCCGTGAATGGTGTGCAGGGTGTGAAAATCCACGTAGCAGGATATGCGGGACGAGCACCCGATGCCGGATACCATTACGATTTCGTTTCTGCTCATGCCCAGCTTTTCGATGGCGTGCAGCATGCCGTTCATTACGATGCCGTGCCCACAGCCAGGGCACCACAGGTGTGGGAAAAACCGCTCCCGTATATAGTCTTTGATGGCCATGGATTAAGCCCCCTTGCCCATGATGATCCTGAGAATATTTCTGATGTCGGTGGGGGTGATGAAAACCCCGTCGACCCGGTTGGCCAGGAAAACCCGCTCCGGATCTCCGACGGCCCGTTTGACGGCCCGCAGCACCTGTCCTGCATTCATCTCCACCACCAGGACGTATTTGGCATGTTTGCACTTATCCTTGATCATCTGGTAGGGAAACGGCCACAGGGTCTGGAGTTCCAAAAGACCCAGTCGTTCTCCGCGCGGGCGCCTCTGCTCGACTACGTGCAGGGCTGAACGGGCCGATGAACCGTAGGAAATCAGGACACATTCGGCATCGTCCAGATAATACTCCTTGTATCTCATGATCTGGTTGACATTGTTTCTGATTTTATCCACCAGGTGCCGGTGAAGGCCCTGAACAATTTCGGGCTTGCTGGAGGGGAAGCCCCACATGTCGTGAAACAACCCGGTCACGTTGTACCGGTGGACACCGCCGAAATCGGACATGGGCAGGCGGCCGTCCTCCCTGGGCAGGTAGGGGTGATAGTCAACACCGTCTTTGACAGACGTGTGCAGCCTCTCCACCAGCGGGATGACGCCGGGTTCCGGGATAACGAGCTTCTCACGCATGTGGCCGACCACCTCGTCGAACAGCAGCACCACCGGCGTCCTGTAGGTTTCCGCCAGGTTGAAGGCTTCCACGGTGATGGCAAACACATCCTGGTGGTTGGAGGCGGTGAGTACGATCATGGCGTGGTCCCCGTGGGTGCCCCAGCGGGCCTGCATGACATCGCCCTGGGCCACGCTGGTGGGTAGACCGGTTGAAGGGCCGCCGCGTTGCACATTGACGATCACACAGGGGATTTCCGTCATGATGGCGTAACCCAGAGCCTCCTGCTTGAGAGAAAAGCCGGGGCCGCTGGTGGCGGTCATGACCTTCTTTCCGGTCAGAGATGCACCGATGATGGCGCACATGGAGGCGATTTCATCCTCCATCTGGATGAATTTACCCCCTTTACGGGGCAGCCGGCTCGATAGATGTTCGGCAATTTCAGTGGAAGGTGTAATGGGGTACCCGGCAAAAAAGTCCAGTCCGGCATACAGTGCACCTTCCACGCACACCTCATTGCCCTGAATGAATCTGATATTTTTATCCATGATAAAGCCTTACGTCACTCTTTTTCTGCGGTGATGATTTCAATGGCCAGGTCGGGGCATCTGAGTTCGCAGAGCTTGCAGCAGATACAGTCCTCCGGCCGTGCGGCAACAACCTTGTCCATTTCGTCGAGTTCCAGCACCGATTTCGGGCAGAAGTGCACGCAGATGCCGCACCCTTTGCACCACTCCCTGTTGATGCGGTGTTCCTTCAATTTCGGTTTTGCCATGGAGTAATCCTTCTAAGAAGAAGTCTGTTTTGTTTTTTGAGTTTGGCTGTTTCTGGTTCCATATTGATTTTATACTTTATTGTCAATATATAGATTGTTATGCAAAAAGCAACCATTACAGTTCTGGCGGCAGTGCTGATATTTTGCGCCCTTATAGGCGGCTTTCTGTTGGAACTGTTCAGGTTTGCCGGCAAACCGGGCGGAACGGATATAAACGTGCAGATCGTCAATGTACCGCCGGGTCAAGGGTCAAAGGCCACGGCTGCGGATCTGTACGCCAGGGGCATCATCACCAACGCATTCAAATTCAACCTGTATGCCAGGATCAAGGGATACGACAAGCAGATCAAAGCCGGCGAATACCGCCTGGCGCCGTCCTACTCCCCGAAACAGATCTTTAACGTTTTCGTCAGCGGAAAGGTTCGTCTTTACAAGATCACCATTCCCGAGGGGTATAACCTGGCCCAGATAGCCGCTATGATGCCGGCCGCCGGGTTGGGACCGGCGGAAGACTTTTTGAAAACCGCCCATAAAGGCTCCCTCGTACGTGAATATAACATTCCCGGCGATTCTTTTGAGGGCTACCTCTTTCCGGACACCTATCATTTTCCAAAAGGAGTATCAGCGGATAAAATCATTCAGACCCTGGTCCGGCGATTTCGTGAGGTGTTCATAGCGGAGTGGGAAAAGCGCGCTCGGGAAAAACAGTTGACCGTCCACCAGGTGGTCACCCTGGCTTCCATCATTGAAAAGGAAACGGGCGAACCGTCCGAACGCTCGATCATTTCCTCTGTTTTTCACAACCGCTTGAAAAAAAACATGCGCCTGGCCAGCGACCCGACGGTGATTTACGGCATAAAGGGTTTTAACGGCAATCTAACCCGCAAGGACCTGAGAACCTTGACCCCCTACAATACTTATAAAATTAAAGGATTACCGCCAGGTCCCATTGCCAACCCGGGAGCCAAAGCCATTAAAGCCGCCCTGTATCCCGCCAAGACCAACTACCTCTATTTTGTTTCTAAAAAAGACGGCACCCATCAGTTTTCCACCAATTTCAAAGATCACGAAAAGGCCATAAGGAAATATCAATTACGTCGGTGAGCTAAGGGTTTGCGAAGAAATAAGTTCGCAAATTTTCAGCGTTAAATTTTCAGCGTTCAGGCGCCCGCTCAGCAAGGCACGAAAATGCAGAAATATCTGGCATATGTCGAATTTTCGCAACACCGCTGAGCGGGATGGATGGGCGCTGAAAATGTGAACCTGTTTTTGAGCGAGCCCTAAGTAGGCTGAGAAATATTTAACTTCTTTTATTTACACTTTATGTGTCATGTAAAATCGTTTTACGTTTTAGGTGTTACGTTTTAAACGAAATGCTCACCTAAATCGTAACACTTAAAACATAAAACGCGTATTATAGATATTCTGCCTTCAGCTGCATAATCCTGGATAGAGAGCGTTCATTGGCGGCTTTGGCGCCCGTATCATCCGTTATGCTGCGCAGGGTTTCCTCGAAAGCCACTTCAATGGCCGGGCCCTTGTGACAGATCAGGGCGATATCGATCTCAGCCGCCAGGATGCGATGGATCATGGTACTGATTTCGAAATGTTTGGTCACGGCGCCCATATCGAGATCGTCGGTTATGACCACACCCTGGTAATCCATTCTCTCCCTTAAAAGCCCGCGGGCGATTTTTACAGACAGGCTTGCCGGCCATTTTTCGTCCAGTTGCTGGTAGCAGATATGTGACAGCATGATGCCGGCAACCCCTTGGAAAATGGCGGTTTCAAAAGGTAAGAAATCTATTTTCTCAAGCAGTTCCAATGATGCATCCAGAAAGGGAAGGTCATGGTGCGAATCCAGCCGGGTTTTTCCGATACCCGGGAAATGTTTGGCCACGGCCATGATGCCCCTGTCCTGAAGCCCCTTTATGATCGTCATGCCCAGCTTTGTAACCCACGTATGGTCGTCGCCGAAGGCCCTGTTTTTCATGATGCCTTCCGGTCCGGGCAAGGCCACATCCAGCACCGGAGCCATATCCATGTTGATGCCAATGGATGCCAGCTCCCTGGACGTTATCTCGGCAAAACGGGTTGCGTCTTCGATGCTCCGCATGTGGCTATTGCCGGGAAATTCAGTGAACGGTGCTTTTAGCCGGGCAACCTTGCCGCCTTCCTGGTCCACGGCGATCAGCAGCGGCGGCTGACCGCAGGATTCGGCCCAGGCCTGGGCCTCATGGCAAAGGTCGCACGCCTGGCCGGGGTCGACGATATTCTGTGAGAAAAGAATGATTCCGCCGACGTTTAACGTGCCGATCAGAAACTTCAGGTCTGAATTGAAGCGGGCCCCTTCAAATCCGACCATTAAGCGTTGGCCGGCTTTCTGTTCCGTTGTGAGTTCTTGATGATGCATGATAACGATAGTTGCTCCTGTCGGCCGGATGGAATTAATGGGCGGCATCAACCTGGCGTTTGAGCTTCACTGGCTCCAATCCTGTCCTTCAGCCTTCAGTCTTCCACCTGTATTTCTATATTTTAACCCGCGAATACACATCGCTGCGCAGATCCGACAAAATCCCCCGCTTAAGATAGTGAAACCCAACAGATGCGATCATGGCGGCGTTATCGCCACAGAGGTCCGGGGAGGGTATGTGGATTTCCAGGCCTATTCGGGAAGCTTCATCCGTGACCTTGTCCCTCAGGCGAGTGTTTGCGGCTACCCCGCCGACGATGGCGGTATGATCGCAATTTCTCTGTCTGGCCGCATGCAGCAGTTTGTAGGAGAGCACATCCACAACTGCTTCCTGGAAACCGGCGGCAATATCCCGGATCTGGCTCTCATCCGCTATACCCATGGATTGAATATAGCGATTTACCCCTGTTTTGATACCGCTGAAACTGAAATCGTATTCTTTTTTGTCGAGATAGGGTCTTTTGAATTTGACTTTGCCAGGGTCTCCTTTGGCCGCCATTTCACCGACGACCCGGCCGCCCGGGTATCCCAGGCCCAGCATTTTTGAGACTTTATCGAAGGCTTCCCCTGCCGCATCGTCGCGGGTTTGGCCCATCAGTTCGATATCGGTGTGGGAAGTAACGTGGTATATGGCCGTGTGCCCGCCGGAAACGAGCAGTACGACAAACGGGAACGGCGGCGGATCTGGCTCCAGGAACACCGAGTTAATGTGGCCCTCCAGGTGATTTACGCCGATCCAGGGTAGGTCCATCGAGTAGGCAAAGGCCTTGGCAAAGGAAAAACCGACCAGCAGGGAACCCACCAGGCCGGGTCCCTGAGTTGCGGCCACGCCCTGGATCTGGCTGGCGTGGACACCGGCATTTTCCAGAGCTTCATGAACCACCGGAACGATGGCTTCGATGTGTTTCCGGGAGGCCAGTTCGGGGACGACCCCGCCAAAGGGATGATGGATGTCAACCTGGGAAGAAACGATCGAAGATAACGGCGTAAAACCGTCTTTTACAACTGCCGCGGCAGTCTCATCACAGGATGTCTCTATTCCAAGTATCAGCATATTATTTGGCCTTCGGCCGTAATCTGCGCTTTGCGCGTCATTTATCCTTCGGATGTAATTTACGCTTCGCGTGGCATTTGTTGTCGCTTAGGGCAATTAGCTGTTAGCAACAATGAATAACAGCGAAGCATATTGACGCCCGGAGGGCTAATGACAGCCGCAGGCGTAATGACAATTCCTCACACGCGTTAGCGCGTTTTTTGTCTGCCGCCACCCCTCCCGGGGCGGTTCGCCGAAATACCTCACCCCTTGCAATCGGAGGCTTTGGACTGGCCTTTCTCGATCCACTGCATGAGTTTTACCAGGAGGGCGCCGAGGCTGTGGAAGAATTTTTTGGTGACAGACATATTTTCAGGATAGAAAAATCGATGAACGGGATTACTCAGGGGCCGGGTTCGGCAATAATTTTAGCGATGAATACTTGGAGTTATACCCATGTCAAACGGCCTTCTGTCTTTTTCCTTTCAATGATTTCTCCGATCACGTATGCTTTTTCACCCAGTACGTTCAAGCGTTCCAGGACATCCTGAACCGCCTTTTCCGGAACGATGGCGACCAGTCCCAGCCCATTGTTGAAAGTTCGCATCATTTCATGGTCTTTGACCTTGCCCGCTTTTTGGAGGAATGCGAAAATGGGCGGAACATCCCAGCTTCTTTTACGCATGACGATGCTGCAGGCTTTGGGTATGACCCGTGTAATGTTATCCTCAAACCCGCCGCCGGTGATGTGGGCAAGCCCCAAAATGGGCAGGTTCTTGGTCATGCTCTGGATGGTATTGACATATATTTTCGTGGGGGTGAGGAGCTCTTCCCCAATGGTTTTTCCCAGTTCCGGTACGTTGGCGTCGAGTTGGAGGTTCAGCAGGTCGAAACAGATTTTGCGGACCAGGGAGAAGCCGTTGCTATGCAGCCCGCTGGAGGCTATGCCGATCAACTGGTTGCCCACGTGGATCTCTGAGCCATCGATGATTTTATGGTTGTCCACGATGCCCACCGTGAACCCGGCAAGGTCGTATTCGTTGTCGGTGTAGAGGCCTGGCATTTCAGCGGTTTCGCCGCCAATCAGGGCACACTTGGCCATTTTACAACCCTCCCCGATGCCGGATATGATGCTCATGGCCACATCGCTGTCGAGCTTGCCCATGGAAATATAGTCGAGAAAGAAGAGCGGGGTTGCGCCCTGAACGGCAATGTCGTTGACGCACATGGCCACCAGATCTATGCCGATGGTGTCGTGTTTGCCGGACATGAAAGCCAGTTTTAACTTTGTGCCGACCCCGTCGGTGGAACTGACCAGAACCGGCCGCTCGAATTGATTGGTATTGAGCGAAAAAAGACTGCCAAACCCGCCGATGTCACCCATGACGCCGGATCTGTAGGTCTTTTTGGCAATGTCCTTGATATTTTTAACCAGCAGGTTGGCTTTGTCGATATCGACACCTGCTTCAGCGTAGGTTAACGATTCAGTCATTTTTAATCCTGTTTATAAATCTTCAGGTTCCCTGATTCTGTGATGTCGGTTGACATTTACAGCGGAACTGTTTTTTCCCTCGTATGTATGTGGAAATGAAGGTTATTGTTTTCGATAAATTAAATGCATTTGCCTGAAAAGTCAAAACAAATTTTTGACAAAAAACCCGAAGTCCTGTAAATAATTATATTATTCATTTAAGGCGTATAATCGAAATTAGAGGATACTGAATGATGAAACCGATTCAAATTGGCCTGCTTGGGTTTGGAACCGTGGGGACCGGTGTTGCCAGGATGCTTACCGAGAATGCGGATGTGATTCAGGCACGCGTGGGCGCGTCACTGAACTTGAAATTTATCGCCGATATCGAAATTAAAAAAGACCGCGGTCTGCCCATAGACCCCAATATACTTACCACAGATGCATCCATGGTTGTGGATGACCCGGAAATCGACATCATCATCGAGATGATCGGCGGGGAGGGAATCGCCAAAGAATTCATCCTGCAGGCCATTGATAACGGAAAGCATGTGGTCACTGCCAACAAGGCGCTGCTGGCCAAACACGGCAACAAAATATTCAAAAAGGCCGGTGAAAAAGGCGTGGACGTTGCGTACGAGGCCAGTGTCGGCGGGTGCATGCCGATCATCAAAACCATCCGGGAATCCTTGGTGGGCAATCGCATTCAATCCATTGCCGGCATTCTGAACGGCACCTGCAACTATATTTTATCCAAGATTACCGATGACGGCAGCATGTTCGAGACCGCACTGGCCGACGCACAGACCAAAGGCTATGCGGAGGCCGACCCCACCCTGGACGTGGAGGGGTTCGATACCGCCCACAAGCTGGCCATTCTAACGGCCCTGGGATACGGTATGGCCATCAATTATGACGATATCTACATTGAAGGGATCTCCAAAATCACCCCCCTGGATATCGAGTTTGCCGCCCAGTTCGGTTACCGCATCAAACTGCTGGCCATCAGCAAGTTCAAGGCGAGGGGCGTCGAAGCCAGGATACACCCCACCATGATCCCATTCGACAATATCCTGTCGAATGTGAACGGTACCTTGAACGCGGTTACGATCACGGGGGATGCTGTGGGTGATATTCTCCTGTCCGGTCACGGAGCGGGGATGATGCCCACAGCCAGTGCCGTGATCAGCGATGTCGTGGATCTTGCCCGGAACCTGATGACAGGTATTTCCGGTAGGGTGCCCATGCTGGCCTGCCAGATGGATCGGGTGCGGCAGGTACCGGTGATACCGGTGGAGGAACTCTTGACCCATTACTATTTCCGTTTTTCAGCGCTTGACAAACCGGGTGTACTGTCCAAGATATCGGGGATTCTTGGGAAATACGAAATCAGTCTGAAATCGGTGCACCAGAAAGGCAGAAAGACAAACGGAACCGTCCCGGTGGTAATGTTCACGCATAGAGCACGGGAGGCCGATGTTAAAAAAGCCCTTCTGGAGATCGAGTCCCTCGACGTGGTGGGGGAAAAGCCCGTGCTCATTCGCATCGAGGACGAGAAGAACTTGGAGTAGGTTGGAATAGGGAATGGGAAATTCGGAAGGTTAAATTATGAACAAGCTCTAAAGCCGTAGCTGTTAGAGTAAAGACAAAGATAGAGGAACTGTATGAAAATCATTTGCGCTGACATGGAAGGCATTTTTACTCCCGAAATCTGGATCAAGGTGGCGGAGAAAACCGGCATCGAAGAACTCAGGCTGACCACGCGGGACATATCGGATTACGATGTATTGATGAAGAAACGCCTGGGTATTTTAAAGGCCAATGGTTTGAAGTTGAAGAATATCACGGACGTGATTCAAACGATGGACCCCCTGGAAGGCGCCTTCGAATTTCTGGAATGGATGCGTTCCCGGACACAGGTCATTGTCGTATCCGACACATATGTGGAGTTTGCCAAGCCCCTTTTGAAAAAACTGGGCTGGCCAACGCTTTTCTGTAACTCGCTGACCATTGACGAAGAGGGTAGCATCAGCGACTACAACCTGCGGCAGAAGGACGGAAAACGCAAGACGGTCCTGAGCCTGAAACAGCTCAAGTTCGAGATTATAGCCGTGGGTGATTCCTACAACGACATCACCATGCTCAAGGAAGCCGACGAAGGTATCCTGTTCAATCCTCCGGACAACGTCCGGGAAGAATACCCGGAACTGCCGGCAACCTACAATTATGGCGAGTTGAAAGAAATTATGGACAGGATGCTTAGCAACCATGAACCTGCATAGAACGGATTACCGTGTTATTTACGCTGATACCGACACCATGGGCGTTGTTTACCATGCCAACTACCTGAAGTGGTTCGAGGTCGGCAGAACCGAAATGTTCCGGTCTCATGGCCTGGCCTACAAGGTCATCGAAGACAAGGGGTTTTCCATGCCGGTGTCAGAGGCGTACTGCAAGTATATCTCCCCGGCAGTATACGATGATGTCATCACCATCGAAACTTCGGTGGACACCGGAATGCGGGCCGGAATGAAATTCGACTACCGCATCTTCAGGGCTGCAGACGGAGAGAACCTGGTCAGGGGGTTCACCAAGCACGCTTTTATCAATGAAAGGGGCCGCATCGTCCGGCCTCCGGATTTCATTAAATCCATACTGAAAAAGGAACAGGCCGGGTGAAGGAAGAACGCCTGGCTGTGCAGGCGGATTCCCGGGGGGTGACCTTCAAGGTGTATATTCAGCCGCGGTCGTCGAAAAATATGATCGTGGGGCTCCACGGGGATGCATTGAAAATAAAGATCAAGGCACCGCCGGTTGAAGGGGCGGCCAACAAGATGTGCATCCAGTACATGGCCGCATGCCTGGACGTGCCGAAATCCTGTGTGGAAATCACATCCGGACACACCGGTAGAACGAAGCAGGTGCGTGTGCATCCAAGAGAAGGGGGCAGCCCGGAGAAGGAGCGCAAACGATTGAAAAATTTAATCCAATCGTGGCTGGCGCGATAAATACCGCTTGACAAACAACCATTTGTTGCTTATTTTCAGTGCTTCACAAAACATTGATGCGGGGTGGAGCAGTCTGGTAGCTCGTCGGGCTCATAACCCGAAGGTCAGAGGTTCAAATCCTCTCCCCGCTACCAACCATAAAAACAGGGACTTAGATGCAATTCTGAGTCCCTGATTCATTTTGGAAAATCGCGATACCCCCCACTATTCCCCCCATACAAGTCAAATTTCGGCGACTTATGGAAGTGTGGAGAAAAATAAAATCAGAGATAAACTGGATAAAACGGATTTGAAGACACCTACAGGCTACAAGGATATTTCGCGATTCTTTGTTCCATTATCCCTTCAGGCAATGGCACAGGCTTTTTCACATCCTTTGGTGGCTATGGTGGCTTCACGCGGAGAAGGGGGGCCACTAAATCTCGCGGGCATAGCCCAATCTGGCACCGTCATGTTTTTTCTAGGTATTTTCGCTATTTATTACATGACGACGGGTATGGTGTATGCGAGAACTCGTGAAGGATACAAAACATTTTGGCGAGTTTGTGTCTGGTCCGGGATATACATTAGCTTAATTCAAAGTCTGTTATGCATCCCCTCAGTTTCTCATCTACTGTTTGGACGTATTATCGGTCTGCCCCTCTCTATCGAGCAGCCAGCCCAAATCACGCTTTTGGCAGCTGTTCCCCTACAATTTTTCTTTTTTTTGCGAATACCTTATCAAGTTGTTTTATATAATGAACTTGCCACCGGCCGCGCCAGCCTTGCAACCATAGGTCGAATCATTTTAACAGGATTGCTCTCTTGGCTCTTTTGCCTTTCGGGTTTGGTCGGACCAATTTGGGCCATAGTATGTTTGACCATCCCAGTTTTGCTTGAGGTTGTTATTTCTATGTTTTTAGCCAGGGGTTTTGTTCGTCGACTGTCATCTGCTGTCAAATCCAGGCCCAAGGCCCGGGAAATCTTTTTTTTCAATCTGCCGCTTGCAACGGGGGGAATATTCTTAGCTTTGTCAATCCTGATCCTGAGTGCCTTTATTGCCCGTGCCCCTGATCCCGAACGGATTCTGCCGATCTTTTTTCTGGCCATCGGATTGGCTAATCCGGTTGCCTATGCTGCAACCCGCATTCAGGCGGTGGTTCTTGCTTTTCCGCCTACACAACATACTGAAACGCCGATTATCCGTTTTACCATCGTCGCGGGAATAATACTGGGGCTTTTACCGCTATTATTTATAATTCCAGGATTAATTGAGTTCTATTACGTTGCTCTCCAAAAGATTAACATAAACGAGTTGGCTTTGATTCGTGTCACCGCTATATCCCTCATCACATTTCCTTTTGCGGTAGCCTTGCGTGCGTATAGCGAGGGTCTTGCTGCATGGGAGAGAAAACCCATGGCTGTACTGGCCGGCCACGGGTTCTATCTGGTGATAGTCATCGTGAGCGGCTTTATCGCATTCGTATTGGGCGTTCCGGGCTATCTGATCGGAGGCATTAGCTTAACCCTGGCGAGTCTGGTTTCAGCATATATCATCCGTGTATTTTTGAATTGGACACATGCAAAAAATCTACCGGTAGGGCAGACCACGACACCCGTGGCACAGGTTCGGTAGGAAAAACATGGAGAATGAAAACCCGAAATCCGTCTCCGGAAATCGGGTTTCAGGTGTGATCGTCCGTTTTTGATAACACAAAAACACAGGTTTTTTATTCAAGGTGTTGGCGTTGATAAGGATGGGGTTAGGTCAAGTGGGGAATAAGACTGCTGAAAAAATATGACCGGAGGTCATAAATGACCTCCGGCTTGATATTAGAATTAATCGAATGGGAAAGCCTTGCCGGTATCTTTTGCTCTTGCCTGCATAAGGTCATTATCGTCAGTAAAAATATGAGACAAAGCATCGGCCTGTTTATGGACCATAGATATAGATCCAGTTGGGCAGGTTGACACACATAAGCCACATCCAATGCAACTTTCAAGGGTTACAGCTGCAATTTCGTCTATCATATCTATTGCATCAACCTGACAGCGATCAGTGCAGGTTTCACAACCTTCACAGGTATCAGCATCTACCGAGGCATAATAATTCGACTGAGCAATAAGACCAGGCATATCGTGCTTCGTTATGTAAGCCAGGGCTTTACAATGACATCCACAACAGTTGCAAATGAAAATCTTCTCACCCTGGTGATTTGATGAGCAATGAACCAAACCGTCTTCTTCTGCCTTTAGAAGAACCTGCTTAGCTTCCTCCTTCGAAATTTCCCGTGCCATCCCATTTTCGATGTAATAGTCTGCTGCGAAACCAAATGTCATGCAAGCTTCTAATAATTTATCACATTTATCTCCCATTATTTCAGATTCTTTTCGGCATATACAGTCCGCAACAGCAAATTTGGTATTTGCTTCTATGATTGCTGACACCTGTTCATAAGGTTGGATTTCTTTGTCGTCCTTTATTTCCTCTTCAACTGGAATTACCCGAAATCCACCAACACTTTTGCCTTTTGCAGAAGCCACAATGCCTTCCTGATGGAATTTCTCATACAGTGGAATGTTTTCTTTGTTCAAACGATTTACTTGAAATTCCCATATCCCAACCACCCAAGGTGCCAAAAAATAATAAATTACTTCCTCAGATTCTTTAAAACGAAGAATCAACCCTCTTTTGGACATATCATATAGGGTTTGCCCCAATTCTTGTCCATCTTGATTGGTCCTCTCTGCAATGACGGCGACTAGCTCAGGATATGGTTTTAAAGACATGGCTATCTCAGCTTCTTCAGCTGTAAATAGCTTTTCCAATATTTCTAATTCAA